>NZ_MWQI01000007.1 GCF_002210345.1 Fibrobacter sp. UWB4
TCATCGCTCCGATCGCCATGGAAAAGCAGCTCCGCTTCGCTATCCGCGAAGGTGGTCGCACGGTTGGTGCAGGTTCTGTAACCGAAATCATCAAGTAATAGAGTAAAAAATGCCCAGAGAACTCATCGTGCTTGAATGCACAGAATGTGGTCAGCGCAACTATGATTGCGACAAGAACAAGCGTCTTCATCCTTCCCGCGTGGAATACAAGAAGTACTGCCGCTTCTGCCGCAAGCATACTGTTCACAAGGAATCCAAGTAAGGAAGTCCGAATAGGTCGATAGCTCAATTGGTAGAGTCACGGTCTCCAAAACCGTTGGTTGGGGGTTCGAGTCCCTCTCGACCTGCTCACTTCCCGGAGAAAAAATGCGTAAGGTTCAGCAATATGTATCAGAATCTGTCCAAGAACTGAAACAGGTTACTTGGCCCACCTGGGAAGAACTTAAGGGTTCTACTCTTGTTGTAATGCTTTTTAGCGTTATCATGGGATTCTATATTGCAGGGCTCGACTTTGTGCTCTCTTGGATTGTAAATTTCATTATGGGTAGAGGTTAGTGTATGTCCATGCAGTGGTATGCCGTTCACACCTTTACCGGTCAAGAAAACAATATCAAGAAACGCCTTGAGCAAATGATTGAGCGCGAAGGCGTTCAAGATAAATTTGGACGTATACTCGTACCTATCCGCGAAGTTGTTTCCAACGTTCGCGGTAAGCGTCGTGTTAGCGTCCAAAATTTGTTTCCTGCATATATCATTATTGAAATGGAGCTGGACGAGCTCACCCAGCACCTGGTGTCCACCATCAATGGTGTCACCCATTTCGGCGGAATGACTCGCGCTTCTCGAGTACCTATTCCGCTTCGTCAGAGCGAGGTCGATCGTCTTCTGGGTGTTGATCCTGAAAACTCCATCGAAGGCGAGATCCAAATTCCGTATACAATTGGCGAAAATGTCTGCATCAAGGAAGGTCCTTTCAAGGGCTTTGTGGGCGTCGTAGATGAAATTATGGAAGCCAAGATTAAGGTCATGGTTTCCGTTTTTGGTCGTTCTACGCCAGTCGAACTCGCTTTTAACCAAGTCGAATCCGCCGACGCATAATTGATACGGTCTTTGAAACGGAGATAATACAGTGGCAAAGAAAATCACAGGTTATATTAAGCTCCAGATTCCCGGTGGCGCAGCTAACCCAGCTCCTCCGGTAGGTCCTGCCCTTGGTCAGAAGGGCGTGAACATCATGGAGTTCTGCAAACAGTTTAACGCAAAGACTCAGAATGACAAGGGCATGATTGTGCCGGTCGTCATCACGGTCTACGCTGACAAGAGCTTTACCTTCATCACGAAGGTCTCGCCGGTTCCGGCCCTCATCAAGAAGGCTACTGGCGTGCAGAGCGGCTCTGGTGAACCCAACCGTAAGAAAGTTGGCAAGATCACTCAAGCCCAGATCACGGAAATCGCCCAAAAGAAGATGCCGGATCTAAACACAATCGACCTCGAAGCCGCCAAGCGCATGGTTGCGGGCACTGCTCGTTCCATGGGTATTGAAGTGGTTGACTGAGGCAGGTAATTCACCGTTACGTATCTGACAGGAAAATTTCATGTTCAGAGGAAAAAAATACAAAAAGATTGCTGAATCTTTCGATCGCACCAAAGCGTACGATTTGAAGGAAGCAATCGAAATACTCAAAAAGTCCGAATTGAAGTTCGACCAGACGGTCGAAGTACACTTCAATCTCGGTGTGGACCCAAAACATTCCGACCAAGTGGTTCGTGGCACTGTCGTGCTTCCGCATGGTACCGGTCGTCAGGTCCGCGTCTTGGTGTTCTGCAAGGACAACAACCTTGAAGTTGCCAAAGCCGCAGGTGCTGACTACGCTGGTGGTGCCGACTTGGTTCAGAAGATTCAGGAAGGCTGGCTGGATTTCGACGCCGTCGTTGCTACTCCCGACATGATGCCGGTGATTAGTAAGGTCGCACGTGTCCTCGGTCCTCGTGGTATGATGCCGAGCCCCAAGGCTGGTACGGTGACTGTTAACGTCGCTCAGACCGTCAAGGAACTCAAGGCCGGTAAGATTTCCTACCGCGTTGACAAGGGCGCAAACGTCCACGCTCCGGTTGGCAAGCTTTCCTTCACTGCCGATCAGCTCGTTGAAAACACGAAGGCTGTCATCGACTCTGTTGTGAAGAACAAGCCTCAATCTTCTAAGGGCACTTACATCAAGAGCCTCACATTGACGGCTACGATGGCCCCGGGCATCAAACTTGATATGGCACTGACGCGCTAGGAGAAACCATGAAAGCTGTAGTTAAAAAACAACAGACCGTGGACGCGCTCGTCGAGTCCTTCAAGGGCGCTACCGCCGTCTATCTGCTCAATTTCCAGGGCATCACTGTCGATAAGGACAATGCCCTCCGCAAGGCCCTCGCTGCTAAGGGTGTCAAGTACCACGCTGTGAAGAACACTCTTCTCAAGCGCGTTCTCGAAGCACTCAAGGTTGAAGGTCTCAACGACTCCCTCACTGGCGCAACGTCTGTGATGGTCGGTTTCGAAGAAGACCCGCTCCTGCCGGCTCGCGAAATTGAAGCATTCCACAAAGCAAACCCTGATTTCTTGGTTGCCAAGAGCATTTACCTTGATGGCAAGGCAATGCCGGGCTCCGAAGTCGTGAACCTCTCCAAGATTCCGGATCGTAAGGGCATGATCGCAATGATCGTCTCTATCGCTCTCGGACCTGGCTCCACGATCGCCGGTCAGCTCAAGACCCTCCAGGAAAAACTGGAAAAAGAATCGGGTTCCGAAGCAGCCCCTGCTGCAGCGGAAGCTTAACAACAAACCACAAACCAAAAATTTTAAACGGAATAATCGGAGAAACACATCATGGCAACTGATATCAAGGCATTGGGCGATCAAATCGTTGGTCTTACCCTTCTCGAAGCCAAGGCTTTGGCTGACTACCTTAAAGAAACCCACGGCATCGAAGCCGCTGCCGGTGGCGCTGTAGTTATGGCTGCAGCTGCTGCAGCTCCTGCTGAAGAAAAGACCGAATTCGACGTCATCCTCGCCGAAATCGATCCGGCCAAGAAGATGGCTATCCTCAAGGAAGTTCGCGCTATCACGGGTCTCGGCCTCGCTGAAGCCAAGAAGGTCGTCGAAACTGCCAACAGCGTCATCAAGGAAGCTGCACCGAAGGCTGACGCCGAAGCTCTCAAGAAGAAACTCGAAGAACTCGGAGCAAAGGTTACCCTTAAGTAATGCTTTTGCTGCATTAATTCTTCCTTACCAATTGCCTGCACAACAGTGCGGGCTTTTGGTGTTTTTTGACTATTATTAGGCTCTTCACCGGATGAGGTATTTCTAATGACGACGGAGCGAAAATCCTATTCCTCCAACAAGTTCCACCTGGAACTCCCGTACCTGATCGAAGTCCAGAAGGCTTCGTACGAGCAATTCCTTCAAAAGGACATTCCGCAAGAAAAAAGGATGAACGTCGGGCTTGAACGCGTGTTCCGCGATATCTTCCCGATCACCGATGACAAGGATCTGTATTCCTTGAAGTATGAAGGATATTATTTCGGCATCCCGAAATACAGCATCCCCGAATGCCGTGAGCGCGGTCTCACGTATTCCATGGAACTTTTTGCAACTCTCTCCCTCCAGGTGTTTGAAAAGGACGGAGAAGAAAGCAAGCTCAAGGAAGAAATCAAGAACGATGTCTTGGTTTGCGAACTTCCTATCATGACCGAGAACGGAACGTTTATCATTAACGGCGCCGAACGCGTCGTCGTTTCGCAGTTGCACCGTTCTCCTGGTGTGAGCTTTGACGAAGAAATGCAGCCCAATGGCCGCTCTGACTACAAGAGCCGTATTATTCCGCATCGCGGCGCATGGGTTGAATTCAACACCGAAGGCGACATCCTTTACCTCATCATCGACCGCAAGAAGAAGATCGCCGCTACCGCTATGCTTCGCTGCATCGGCTTCGAAACGACTCAGGATATCCTGAACCTCTTCTACAAGAAGACCGACGAAATCGTTCTCGACGATGCCGCATTCAATGACTTTGACAAGGAAGGTGTCTGCACCCTCATCAACCGCATCATCTTCAACGATGTCGTTGACGAAGAAACGGGTGAAATCATCCTCGAAGCTAACACTGTCATCGACGACAAGAAGCTCGAACGCCTCCGCGAAAGCAGTGTCGAAAAGATCACCGTGCTTTCCAAGGAAGAAGACAACCTCCTCATCCACTACACGCTCGCTGCCGACAAGACGAAGTCCCGCGAAGACGCCCTCAAGGCCGTCTACTCCGTGACCCACCAGCAGCAGGAAGAAGCTCCGAACCTCCAGACCGCCGAACGCTACTTCGACGAACTCTTCCTCAACGACCCGCACAAGTACGATCTTGGCGAAGTCGGTCGTTACCGCTTGAACGCAAAGGTTTACACCGCTGCTATTCTTGCCAAGGTTAAGGAAGTTGCTGAACGCTTCGACCGCGTCAACGAATTCAAGATGCCGTCTGTGACCCAGATGACGATGAGCAAGACTGACTTCCTCGCTATCATCGAATACATGGTCGGCCTCTTCAACGGCGACGAAGGCTACACTCTTGACGATATCGACCACTTGGGCAACCGTCGTACACGTTCCGTGGGCGAACTCCTTGCCGGTCAGATTTCCGTCGGCCTCTCTCGTATGTCTCGCGTCATCCGCGAAAACCTTTCTCTCCATTCCGAAGAAGAACAGACGACTCCGCGCGAACTCGTGAATACTCGCATGGTCTCTACTGTCGTCCAGGCATTCTTTGGCCAGAGCCAGTTGTCCCAGTTCATGGACCAGATGAACCCGCTTTCTGAACTTACTCACAAGCGTCGTCTCTCCGCTCTCGGTCCTGGTGGCCTTACCCGTGAACGTGCAGGCTTCGAAGTCCGTGACGTTCACTACACGCACTATGGCCGCCTCTGCCCGATCGAAACTCCGGAAGGTCCGAACATCGGTCTTATCAACTCCCTCGCATCTTACGCCGTGGTGAACCACTTCGGCTTCATCGAAACCCCGTACCGTATTGTGGGTCTCGTTGAATTCAAGGACGCTCAGGGCAACAAGTGCTACTTCCCGGAAGAAAAGTGGCATTTCGGCATCTTCAAGGGCTTCGTTCATGATCCGCACCTCTTCGTGGAACTTGAACTCACCCAGAAGGAAATTGACACTGTCCGCCTGAACCTCGACAACCGCCAGCGCGAATTGTTCGAAGGCTTCGTGAACAAGGTCTTCCAGCTCAAGGATGCCGACGGTAATGTTTCTTACTGCAAGAACGGCTTCGCCCTCGACGATTTCGACGGCACTCCGGACTACGTGCAGGTGGGCGACGTCGTGGAACAGATCGTTTCCGACTACATCAGCTACCTCACTGCAGATGAAGAAGACTCCTTCAAGGTCGCTCCGGCTTCTACCGAACTTGACGAAAACAACCGCTTCAAGGGCGACATGGACGGCTATGTCATCGTCCGTGACAAGAGCGAATATCCGCACTTGATGAAGCAGGATTCCATCGCCATCGGCGACACCGAAACCGAACGTATCGACCTCATGGACGTGGCCCCGATGCAGATCGTGTCTGTGGCTGCTGGTCTTATCCCGTTCCTTGAACACGATGACGCTAACCGTGCATTGATGGGTTCTAACATGCAGCGCCAGGCTGTGCCTCTGCTCCGCGCCGAAGCTCCGGTCGTGGGTACTGGCCTCGAACGCCGTGCCGCTCTCGACTCGGGTACGGTTGTCCGCGCCAAGCACGACGGTAAGGTCACGTTTGTTGACGCTCGCCACATCACGGTGCAGCGCGGCAATATGGTGAACGGCGTATTTGAACCGCTCACTGGCCTTGGCGAAAACTATGAATTCCTCGGCAAGGATCCGATTGACGAATACACGCTCCGCAAGTTTGAACGTTCTAACCAGGATTCCTGCATTAACCAGAAGCCGATTGTGAACGTGGGCGACTTTGTGAAGGTCGGCGACGTCTTGGCTGACGGTGTTTCTACTGACCATGGCGAACTGGCTCTCGGTAAGAACATCCTCATCGGCTTCCTCCCGTGGAACGGTTATAACTACGAAGACGCTGTCATTATCTCCGAAGAACTTGCCATCAAGGACACGTTCACTTCTATCCATATCGAAGAATACGAAATGGAAGTCCGCGACACCAAGCGCGGTCCGGAAGAATTGACTCGTGAAATTCCGAACGTCGGTGAAGACGCTCTCCGCAACCTCGACGAAAACGGCGTGATCCGCGTCGGTGCTGAAGTCGGTCCGGACGATATCCTCGTCGGTAAGGTTACCCCGAAGGGCGAAACCGAACTCACTCCGGAAGAACGTTTGCTCCGTGCCATCTTCGGCGAAAAGGCCGGCGATGTGCGTGACTCTTCCCTCAAGGCTCCTCCGGGAATGAAGGGCGTCGTGCTCGAAACCCGTATCTTCAGCAAGAAGGACAAGGCCGACAAGAAGAGCAAGGAAAAGGATCAGGAAACGATCGAAGAAATTCGTCAGAATTTCCAGAGCCAGATCGACCGCATCAAGGATGCATGCCGTGAACACTTGTTCGACCTCCTCGCAGGCAAGTCTGCTGGCAAGGTCATGGACAACGAAACTCACGAACTCCTCATCCGCGAAGGCCAGACTTATAACGAACAGAACCTCAGATTCATCGACGTGACGAAGGTCTCTCCGAACTCCACATTCGTTGTGGATGACGATGACCTCCAGGACAAGGTGCTCTCTCTCGTTCTCGTCGCCCGCGACAACCTCGATACCCTTACCCGCACGATGGAAAAGGAAATCGACAAGGTCACGAAGGGTGACGAACTCAAGCCGGGCGTCTTGAAGAGCGTCAAGGTCTACATCGCAAAGAAGCGCTGCCTCTCCATCGGTGACAAGATGGCTGGTCGCCACGGTAACAAGGGTGTCGTCTCGAGAATCGTTCCGGTCGAAGACATGCCGTTCACTGAAGACGGTCGTCCGCTCCAGATTCTTCTGAACCCGCTGGGTGTGCCTTCTCGTATGAACATCGGTCAGGTGCTTGAAGTTCACTTGGGCTGGGCTGCAAAGACTCTCGGCTTCAAGGTGACGACTCCTGTGTTCGACGGTGCCAAGTTCGAAGATATCTGCAAGGAACTCGAAAAGGCTTACCAGAAGAACCCGATCGTGAACTACGAAATGGATCCGGATAACAACAAGATTATCGGTAAGGCCAAGCTTTACGACGGCAAGACCGGTGAAGCCCTCCTGAACCCGGTGACCATCGGTTACATGTACTACCTCAAGCTCGGTCACTTGGTCGACGACAAGATCCACGCACGTTCTATCGGTAGCTACGCTCTCGTGACGCAGCAGCCGCTTGGCGGTAAGAGCCAGTTCGGTGGCCAGCGCTTCGGTGAAATGGAAGTGTGGGCTATGGAAGCTTACGGCGCCGCTTATACGTTGCAGGAACTCCTCACCGTCAAGTCTGACGATGTACAGGGCCGTTCCAAGGTCTATGACGCCATTGTCAAGGGTCAGAATACTCCGAAGCCGGGTATCCCTGAATCCTTCAATGTTATGATTCGCGAAGTTCATTCTTTGGGTCTTGATATCGAGACCACTGGAGACAAGTAATTATGGCTGAAGAAATGACTGAACAGTTTGGCGACATTTCTATTCATCTCGCCTCCCCGGACCTGATCCGTTACTGGTCCTATGGCGAAGTGACAAAGCCGGAAACGATTAACTACCGTTCCTTCAAGCCTGAAAAGGATGGTCTTTTCTGCGAAAAGATCTTTGGACCGGTTAAGAACTGGGAATGCAACTGCGGTAAGTTCAAGCGCATCCGCTACAAGGGCGTCATCTGCGACCGTTGCGGCGTTGAAGTGACTCACTCCAAGGTCCGTCGCGAACGCATGGGCCACATCGAACTTGCTATCCCTCTGACCCACACCTGGTTCGTCCGTAACCAGCCGTGCGTCATCGGTGCACTCCTCAACCTCAATACTAAGGACCTCGACCATATCATCTACTACGAAAAGTACGTGGTGATTGATCCGGGTACGACCGACCTCGAACCGAACTCCCTGATCGACGAAGCTCAGTATCAGGACCTCGTTGCCGAAGGCCGTGAATTTGAAGCCAAGATGGGCGCATCTGCTATCAAGCAGTTGCTCGACCGCGTCGACTTGACCAAGCTCTCCGAAGAACTCCGCTTGCAGGCAACTTCCAAGTCCAAGACCAAGCAGGATGATGCTGTGAAGCGCCTCAAGGTCGTCGAAGCCTTCAAGAAGTCCCAGATGGAAAGCTTCCGCAGCTACTACAAGAATCCGGATCCGGCCCGCGACGCAAGCAAGGCCTGGCTCAAGGGTCTTGCCGAAGCTGTCGCCGAATTCAAGGTAGACTACGAAGCCAAGCACTCTGACTTTGTGCTTGCCGACGCCTACGAAGAATTCCGCCACAAGTATCCGAACGAAGCTCGCTTGCTCGCTAACCAGCCGTCCTGGATGATCCTCGATGTGCTTCCGGTTATCCCGCCTGATCTTCGTCCGCTCGTACCGCTCGAAGGTGGCCGCTTTGCTACCTCCGACTTGAACGAACTCTATCGCCGTGTCATCAACCGCAACAACCGCTTGAAAAAGTTGATTGACATCCGTGCCCCTAACGTGATTCTCTGCAACGAAAAGCGTATGCTCCAGGAAGCTGTCGACCAGTTGTTCGATAGCGGCCGCCGCACCGCTCGTGCAGGTTCTGCACGTCCGCTCAAGAGCCTCGCTGAACTCCTCAAGGGTAAGCAGGGCCGCTTCCGTATGAACTTGCTCGGTAAGCGTGTTGACTATTCCGGCCGTTCCGTGATTGTCGTGGGACCGGAACTTCGCATGCACCAGTGCGGTCTCCCGAAGCGCATGGCTCTTGAACTTTACAAGCCGTTCATCATCCAGCGCTTGGAAGAAGAAGGCATTGTCTACACGCTCAAGTCTGCTAAGAAGTACGTTGACGCAGAACGTCCTGAAGTTTGGGACATTCTCGAACAGATTATTGAAGACCACCCGGTCATGTTGAACCGCGCTCCGACGCTTCACCGCTTGGGTATCCAGGCCTTCTATCCGAAGCTCATCGAAGGTAACGCGATTCGCCTCCACCCGCTCGTCTGTACAGCATTCAACGCTGACTTCGACGGTGACCAGATGGCTTGCCATCTTCCGCTTAGCTTCGAAACTCAGCTCGAATGCCGCGTGTTGATGCTTTCTTCGAACAACATTCTTCACCCGGCTTCCGGTCAGCCGATCGCTGTGCCGGGCCAGGACATCGTGCTAGGGCTCTACTACCTGACCAAGCCGCGTCCGAACCGCAAGGGTGAAGGCATGCACTTCTACGACCCGGCCGAAGCCGTCCGCGCTTACGAAAACGACGTCGTGGATTTGAACGCCAATGTTTACCTCAAGCTCCCGGCAGGTCGCAAGATCTATATGGGCGCTCTCGAAAAGGATTGCACCTGCATCCGCGAAATGGCTGATGACAATGGCAATCTCGAAGTCCAGGTCAAGGCTGGCGAAAAGATTAAGTTCCTCACCCTTAAGGAAGACAACGTCATCAAGACGACTGTCGGCCGTATCATCTTCAACGAATTTGTTCCGAACGCTCTTGGTTACGCCAACGAAACCTTCGGCAAGAAGGTGATTGCTAAGTCCATCGACGACCTCTATCGTCGTACCGGCAACCGCGTGACCGTCGACTACCTCGACGACCTCAAGGCTAACGGTTACAAGTGGGCTACTCGCGCTGGTTCTTCTGTGGCTATCGCCGAAATGGTGATCCCGAAGGAAAAGCAGGAAATGCTCGACAAGGCTGCCGAACAGGTTTCCAAGATTCGCGCCCTTTACGAAGACGGTGTCATTACTGACGGCGAACGTTATAACCAGACGATTGACGTGTGGTCCAAGACGACGTCCGATGTCGCAGCCAAGCAGTGGGATTTGCTCTCTCACGACCGTGACGGTTTCAACCCGGTCTACATGATGGCTGACTCCGGCGCTCGTGGTAGCCGTGAACAGATTAAGCAGCTGTCCGGTATGCGTGGTTTGATGCAGAAGCCGATCAAGCAGCTCGGTGGTCAGGAAGTTATTGAAAACCCGATTAAGTCCTGCTTCCGTGAAGGCTTGAACGTGATGGAATACTTCATTTCGTCTCACGGTGCTCGTAAGGGTCTTGCTGATACGGCTCTTAAGACGGCTGACGCTGGTTACCTTACCCGTCGTCTCGTGGACGTGGGCCAGGACCTCGTTATTACCGAACCGGACTGCGGAACTACCGACGGTATCGAAGTTTCCGCATTCAAGGACGGTGACGATACTGTCATTCCTCTTGAAGAACGTCTCCTCGGTCGCGCACCGGTCGATGACATCAAGCACCCGGTGACGGGCGAAGTGATCGTCAAGGCTGGCGAACTCGTGACCGAACGCGACCTCCCGAAGATCTCTGCTACGGGTCTTGAACACATCAAGATGCGCTCTGTGCTCACCTGTAACTCCAAGAACGGTGTCTGCGCTAAGTGCTACGGCCGTATGCTTGCTTCCGGTCGTCCGGTTGACCTCGGCGAAGCTGTTGGTGTGCTTGCTGCACAGTCCATCGGTGAACCGGGTACGCAGCTTACCCTCCGTACGTTCCATATCGGTGGTGCTTCCTCCCGTTTGACGGTTGAAAGCGACAAGAAGGCTGCAGTCGATGGCCACGTCGAACTCGAACAGGTCGAAACAGTCGACCACGAAGGCCAGAAGGTTGTCGTCTCCCGTATGGGCGAACTCGTTATTTTCGATACGACCGGCATTAACAAGGGTCGTTACCAGATTCCGTACGGTGCAATCTTGCACGTCGAAAACAATGCTACCGTCAAGAAGGGCGAAAGCATGTTCGAATGGGATCCGTATAACAGCCCGATTATCACGAACGTGTCCGGTACGATCGCATTTAGCAATCTTATTGAAAACAGAACTTACCGTATTGAACGCGATGAAATGACCGAAGTCGAAACTTGGATCGTCATCAGCGACAAGCAGCACGGTAAGAACCAATTGCGTCCGGTCATCATCATCAATGATGAACGTGGCGAAAAGGTTGGCCACTTCATGTTGCCTGACGGCGCTATCCTCGCCGTGCATCAGGGCGACAAGGTTACCTCCGGTCAGGTTATCGCAAAGCTTCCGCGTGCAGCTGGTAAGACCCGCGATATTACCGGTGGTCTTCCGCGCGTCGCTGAACTCTTCGAAGCTCGCGTTCCGAAGAACAAGGCGTTCATCGCACCGGTTGACGGTCTCGTCAAGTACGGTAACGAAGTGCGCAACAACCAAGAAGTTATTATTCAGCAGATGGATGGCAACGAAGTGAAAGTGCTGGTTCCGCGTGGTATCCATCTGGCGGTCAATGACGGTGACCGTGTCCGTGCTGGTCAGAAGATCAGCGAAGGCAGTGTGGACCCGCACGATATCCTCGACGTTCTCGGACCCGAGGATGTGCAGCGCCACTTGGTGAACGAAATCCAGGCAGTTTACCGCCTGCAAGGTGTGGCTATTGCAGATAAGCACATCGAATGTATCGTTCGTCAGATGATGCGTAAGGTCCGCATTTTGGATCCGGGTGAATCGGATCTCTTGCCGGGCGAAGAAATTTCCAAGACCCGTCTCCGTACCGAAAACGAACGTCTGCGCGCTCTCGGTAAGGCTGAAGCTAAGTATCAACCGATGCTCCTTGGTATCACTAAGGCTTCCTTGGCAACGGACAGCTTCATTTCTGCAGCTTCCTTCCAGGAAACCCAAAAAATCCTTACTCGCGCCTCCATCGAAGGCTGCGTGGATCCGCTCATGGGTCTTAAGGAAAACGTGATTATGGGTCGACTTATTCCGTGCGGTACTGGTGCCCGTCACTTGAGGAACGTCCAAGTGATCGATGCCGATGCCGACGAAATGGAAGAACGCTCTCGTTTGCAGAATGTACAGGCTGAAAATTATGAATCTGGTTCCGGAATCCAGCTCCTGGATAACGAAATCGGCTCTTCTGACGAGGAAGATTCGGATAATTAACAGCTAAGTACTTGAAATATTTGGAAATAAAACTATATTTGCACTCCAAAATCTAGGAGATTAAACAGTGCCAACTATTCAACAGCTCGTCCGTAACGGACGTGAACAGATCAGCAACAGGACCGCTTCCGTAGCTTTGAAGTCCTGCCCCCAGAAGCGCGGCGTTTGCACCCGTGTTTACACCAGCACCCCGAAGAAGCCGAACTCTGCTCTTCGTAAGATTGCCCGTGTGCGCCTCTCCAACAAGATGGAAGTTACCGCTTACATCCCGGGTGAAGGCCACAACCTCCAGGAACACTCCATCGTGCTCATCCGCGGTGGTCGTGTTAAGGACGTTCCGGGTGTTCGCTACCACATCATCCGTGGTACGCTCGATACTCAGGCAGTCAACGGCCGTCAGAACGGTCGCTCCAAGTACGGTGTTAAGAAGAAAGGTGCCGCTCCGGCCAAGAAGTAAGGAAGTAATCTATGTCTAGAAGAAGAAAGGCTCTCCATCGCTCCATCCTCCCGGATCCGCGTTTCCACTCCACGCTCGTCACTGAACTCGTCGGTGTCGTGCTCAAGCAGGGCAAGAAGACTATCGCTGAACAGATCGTCTACACCGCTCTCGACCTCCTCGACAAGAAGGTTGAAGGCAAGGAAACCCCGCTCGAAAAGTTCGAACTCTGCCTTGAAAACATCAAGCCGCGTGTCGAAGTCAAGTCCCGTCGCGTTGGTGGTGCAAACTACCAGGTCCCGATGGAAGTTGCTCCGGATCGCGCCAAGGCTCTCGCTCTCCGCTGGCTCCTCGATGCAGCTCGTAACCGCAACGAAGCCAACATGGCAGAACGTCTTGCTGCAGAACTCGTTGCCGCTAAGAACAGCGAAGGCAACGCAGTCCGTAAGAAGAACGATACGCACAAGATGGCCGAAGCCAACAAGGCTTTCGCTCACTTCCGTTTCTAATTCTTGCGCGCAAGCACAGAATTATCCTAGAGAGAGGCTCCGCTCAAAAAGCGGAGCCTTTTCTGTATTTGTATGAAAAGCCTGGTTTTGTCATTCCTTTTTTTATATTATTCAAAGTAGTCTCAGGGAGAAAGAATGAATAAATATTTATCAATTGTTTTTGTTCTGTTGTTCGTTGCTTGTAGCGATGAGAATCCAATAAATAATCCAATTGATGTAATTGCGATGTCTTCTGACTTGGAACAGTCTTCGTCAAGTGAAAATGTTCAGTCTTCATCTGCTAAAAAGGGCGTATCATCGTCAAGTAAGGAATTATCGAAATCATCGAGTTCGGTACGCTTTTCTTCAAGTGCAAAAGTTTTATCGTCAAGTTCTGTTTTGTCATCGTCATCTAGCTCGGCAAGTTTGTCGTCTAGTGCTGAATTTTTTGAATCTTCAAGTTCCGTGCAATCGTCGTCAAGTGTTGTCTTAGAGTCTTCGTCTAGCGAGGTATTTTCTTCTAGTTCGGTCGCAATATCTTCTTCAAGCGAAGCTTCTTCTTCTAGTGTTTATGTGAAAATTTGTGGACCAGAGCCAAGCACCGTGAGCTTGGAAGATGTTTTTGAAAATCAAGGCAAGGCTGCGTATCCAGATACCTCTGAATACCAAGTGAAGATATATATAAACTCTCCTGGAGTTCTTGAAATGAATTTTGGGATGGCTATTCTTACTGCGGGACCTGACAAGTCGATTACAACTGTCAAGAACAGTTTAGTTCAAACGGAAACGGTCCGTAATAATGGGCGTATAAAAGTTACTGATTTAAAAACGGGAAAGGTTTTACCTTCGTCTGATGCCGAAACCAATCTTATGGATTTTAGACAGTTTGTTGGAACGCCGGAAGACTATTCTGGAGCTACTTTTGAAGATGGCCTATGGAAGTTGTCTCCTAAAGATGATGCTGGGAAAATCTTGTATTATTCTGCTTGTGAAGAAAGAATTATGAAGATTTTTTATGTTTCGGGCGATACTGTGACAACCATGAATTATTCTTATTTTGATGAATTTGCCGATTTTCCTGGAACTGTTAAGTCGATGAATTTGGAAAGATCCGTTTATTTAAGGGATGCCACTATGCGTGACTATATAAAGTCCGATTCCATGAAGGTTTTCATGGATTGGAGCTTGTATAGGATAAAACAAAGGCATCTTTTGCCAGGTAAGCTGTTTGATATATAGATTAGGATCCCTTAGCTTTTGTTCTCATCTTCGCAATGCCCGCCTTCCAGGCGTTGACGGCATCTTGCGAGGTGTTGAGCGCTCAGTCGCCTTCGTAGTCTTTGCTTTGGCTGAACCACATCACGGCAAATACGCGTGAGTAGTCGGTGCGGAAATGCTCGAACATGTCGGTAATCCATTTGGCCTTGCATCCACCTTTTTCGGAACTGGAGATTTCGGCGATAAAGAGCGGCTTGTTTATATTTGCGAGTGCCTTGTAGGCGTCATCGAAGACTTGCGCAAAGGACTTCCAGCTGGACCAGCTTTGGCTCTTGCCCCAGTTGTACCCGTCAATGGAAAAGTAATCCACAAATTCGTCGCCGGGATAGTTGCCCGTGAGCGTGGCGCCTTCGCCGTGGTTCGTGACGTTTGTGGTCCAGACCCACTTGACGTTCTTCACGTTTTCTTCGCAGAAAATCAGAATTATTGGTGATGTTCCCTTTTGCGTGCATACAAATTCTAAGAGCCGTTTCAATCGGTCAAAAACTCGGCTCTGATTGATTCCATAAAGCGGCGATTATGGCTATTCCGTTTGGAGAAGCTTAGTAGGAATAAAAAATTCCCACTCTAGCGTTACCTTTGGGGTGGCTAGAATGGGGGTTGTCTAAGGAGCTTTATGAATAAGTTTTGTTTAGCGCTTCACGGAGAGCTTGAATAGGCTTCGCGTACTTGCCTTGGGGGCGTCGATAGCGTGTACGCCCGCGGAGAAGTGCTGCACCGGGCTCTGCCATAGGACGCGGCCCTGGTAGTCAAACTGCACGACGCTTGCCTTTAATGCTTTGCCGGTCTGCATGTAGAGCTTGCCGTCTTGCAGGCGAAAGGAGCTGCTGGATGCCCTCCCGGCTGGTTTGATGGAGGTGCTGCTGTCCAAGGCCTTCATCTTCGCGATGCCCGCCTTCCATGCATCAACTGCAGCCTGCGAGGTGTTGAGTGCCCAGTCGCCTTCGTTATCTTCCTTGCTCTGGCTGAACCACATCACTGCGAATACGCGGGAGAAGTCGGTCGCGAAGTGCTCGAACATGTCGGTAATCCATTCAGCCTTGTTGCCGCCAAGTTCGGAGCTGGAAATTTCAGCGATAAAGAGCGGCTTGTTGATCTTGGCGAGTGCGTCGTAGGATTTTTTGAACACCTGCGAGAACGTCTGCCAGCTAGACCAACTCTGGCATTTGCCCCAGTTGTAGCCGTCGATGGAGATGTAGTCGACGTATTCGTCGCCGGGGTAGTTGCCGGTAAGCGTCGAACCCTTTCCTGCGTTTGAGGCGTTGGTGGTCCATACCCATTTGACGTTCGTTACGCCTTCTTCCTTGAAGATTTTTACGATATGACGGAATGCTTCGGCGACGTTTGCGTCGGTGTTTCCGGCGCCAGCCTTGCCTACGCCCCAGTCGTACCAGTCGCCGTTTGCTTCGTGAAGCGGCCTGAGCCAGATTTCTTCGCCGTAGTCTTTGACGCCCTTGGCGTATTCGCGGATGTATTCATCGGCCTTGCCGTTCACCAAATCCTGGGCGTTGTAGCCGTTTGCCATCCAGGTCACCACAAGCGTGGAGCCGTTGTCTTTCGCAACATTTGCGAATTCCTCGGTTGCGTTCCAGTCGTTCACGTCAAAGAGCGCGAAATAGCTGATGAGGTCGATATGTGTGCCCTGCAAATCCTGGAATGCCTGCACGTTTTCTTGGGTGGGCTGCGGGTATTGGCCGGGGCCACCGACCCAGGCGCCGACTTGGAATGCTAAAGCGGTCATAGGCAAGATCCCCAATGTGAAGAGTAGTGATTTGAACATAGTAGCCCTCGATATTCAAAAAGTTGAAGTTTATTTTGTTTCCTTACATAAATTAGGTTACTAGGCTTTCCCTGTATCTGAATTTTTTGTATGTTCGTGCTATAGTGTATCTAGTGTTATAAAATGAGGTGAGGGACCGTTTTTATGACAGTCGAAGATTTTTGCAAGTGGATTGGATCGTCTAATTTCAAGGATGGGGATCGGCTCCCGTCCGTGCGCGAGGTGGCGGCGTCTTCGGGGGCGTCGACGTTCACCATTTTCCGTGCTTACAAGAAGCTGGCGTCTCAGGGGAAGATTTATGGGGAACATGGCAACGGGTATTTTTGGGGGATGAAACCTAAAATCGAGGTGCCTGCGCATGAACTCGAAACGGAACGCGTAGAGCGATTGCTGCTGGAGGACTGGAAGTCGGGAAAGATTTCGGTTAATCGCCCGCTTCCATCAATCAAGGACATGTGTCAGTCTTATGCGACGACGTTGGGGACCATGCGGCGTACACTGGAATCATTGCATGCAAATGGAATTTTGGAACGCAGGGGGCAAGGGCGTTATTATTTTGTCGATGCCCGGTTGGCGGTTTCTAAGACAAAAGAAATTCTCCTGATTATGCGTTGCAACCCTAACGGGGATTTTAATTGTCTTGGCGAACGCGAACTTTCGTTTATGCGAAAAGTGTATGTGGAAGCGCACCGTAATAACTTAAACGTCAAGGCGCTTGGCTATTACGAAGAAGAGGGCGCATTTTTGGATGCGAACGGCAACCGCATCAAGCTGGAAGAATGCCGAGGCTGCTTTGGAGCCGTTGTCTCGACGATGCTCGTATTCGATATCAATAAACTATTTGCAAAACTTGCGGCAACGCGTTTCCCTGTAGCAGTGTGGTGGGAGCACCCGCTGTACGACATTCCGCGTGCGTTGAAAAAAGAAAAGCGATTTGCGTTTTTCAACCTCGCCTTTGGTGAGTTCCCGGGACGCATTGTCGGGCGTTTTCTGAAGAAAAAAGGCTTGACGCGGATAGCCTTTGTTTCTCCGTATCACATGAGCATGTGGTCGAGGGACCGCTTGAAAGGTCTCAAGAATGTGGGGCTTGAGGTGTTCGAAGCGACTGATGCCTCGCATGCGAGCCCTTATGACTTTATGCAGGAACCGCGTGCACATGCCCTTTATAGACAAATTTTAATGACGCTCGTGAAAAAAATCCCGCCTGTGGATGCGTGGGTTGTTTCTAACGACAGGGTCGGTGTCGAGCTGATTTCGCTTGCGAACCAGGGCAAGATTCCGCTCCCGCCTTACATGGTTTCGTTCGACAACTCTACGGATAGCTACCGCAACCGCCTGGATTCTTTCGAGTTCAACGTGGAAACGCTTGCTGAACAGTCTGTGTTTCACTTGGTTTCGCCGGGTATTACCTTGTATAAAAAAGGCGATTTCCGTGAACTCTCGGGGCATGTTGTCAAGAAGTAAAATATTTTTGTTCTTATATGGTGCAGGCGAGATTATATTTAAAGTAAAGGATTTGTTCGTGAAAAGAATAAGGAAATTTATTGTACTTCTATTTTCGGTTTCGCTGTTGTTCCTTGGCGGTTGTGCCAAGAACCATAACGATATCTTTCTTCATAAGACAACGTCTTTTTGGACGGGGAGCCCGGTGATTAAATTGGATGTCCCGTATCCTGAACCGCTCACTTTTGAACTCCCGTCTGCTGAATGGACTCCTCTTAAAATTCAAAAGAAGGAAGGTGTAAATACGCGGGTCGAGCTTGCAGAAGGTGTGGCCGATTCGTATGTGAAGGTGGCGATTGAAGGCCAGACTAAGAGCTTATTCGAAAGCCTTGAAATCGAAAGCGGTGTGGATTTTGGCCAGTCGGATTCGTTGATTCTCATGGGGCTTTTCGATCATTACAAGACGATGACTAAAGCTGAAAATTCTGATAAGCCGATTCAGTATAGCGAGACGAAATTCGAAAGGCAGGATGGCGATGCGTTTGCTTGGATGGTAACTTCAAACGGTTCGTACGGTGTTGCGTATGCGGTACTCATGACGAAGAACAATAATTATTTCACGATTGAAGTCAACCAGAAAAATCGCGAGACGAATATCGAGAAAACGCTTTTGGATATTGTAAAGAGCCATAAGACGTATTAGTAATTGAATGATGAAGAACGTTGCATGGCTGGGTATCATAGAATGAAATTATTTTCTTTGTTCTTTATGTTAATGTTTGCGGTATGTGTTTTTGCACAGCCGTCTGCGCAGAATTTGCAGGACTCGCTGGATGCAGATTCGCTTTCGAAAATTTCTCTAGTGCTTGATGTTGATACGAACGGCGTTGTTGATACGAATAAAGTTGAACATATTGATGCTGGGATTGAAGAAATTCCTATTGCAGAAAGAGAGTTTTTCCCGAGCGGTTTTGTTATGGAAATAGCTTATGCCGCACCAACGGTGATACAAGTCCCTTTTTTAGGAATGCGTGATAAATCTGCGGTATGGGGAAATGAGTTTGTTGCTACTGGATATGCGGTAGTGTCAGTAGATGTTGAATTTCGGTCAGGTGGGGTAAGAGTTTCGGATGAATTTTTGTGGGCGTTTATTTTATCTGTGTCGATTTCTGGAAATCCCAATGATCCTACTATTAACAGAGAAAAACGTGATAGGATTTCGGAATGGGTTGAATACATATTGATTGGCAATACTTATTGGGCGTTGTCGCAAAATGCGAAAATTGGGTTGTTTGAATCGCATCATTTTGTGGATTATCTCTTCAGCAGTGCCGCTTATTCTGAATTTTGGGAATTTGGTTGGTCACAAGCTGTGGGACTTAGGTATGTTTATTCGGGAAACGCAAAAGATGGAGGTGCTTATATTGATTTGGGAGCACATGCAAGAATTACAAATAAGCATTTTCTTTTTGGTGTATTTGTGCAGTTAGGAATTTTCGGCGGTCATAAGTAAAAATTCAAAGTGTCTCTAGTGTTTGGTTGCTGAGAAATTATTTTATATATATACCTATATTGCAAGGACATTTTTATGAAAAAGATTTTTGAGAGCTGTGTTTTGATGATTTCTATTCTTGCCGCTGGAGCTTCGGCCAAAGGACTTTATTTGGAAGGTTCTTTGGGCATCGCCAAGGCGGATTACGTGGAACAGGAACGCCCTCGCAGGTTGCAACAGGCCGATGACCATGTTGGAGAATGCCTCGACATTGAGGGTTGCAAGGATACGGGACCTAGCGGGGATTATGCTCCGCGGGATAGGGTGGAATACGTGGGCTATGGCCCAGTGCTGGATTTGAAAGTGGGGTATGGCTGGGAAAAACTGGCTGTATTTGGTGTTATTCAGGGAGCGTACACCGAAGGTTTCCATGTATTTGATTGTTATGTAATGAGTAAACCCGTGGAATACAATGGCGACCATGAAGGTTATGCGTTCCACAATCATAGAGTGGAGTATGAAGACTATCTTCGCTATAGTGAGCTTCATTCCTTTTCAACGCGATTGTTCTTTGGGGCCGGATTTACGGTATTTCCCTTTGCAAAAAAAGAATCGCCCTTGACGGGTTTCCATGCCGGCGCATCATTCGGTTTTTCTATTATCGAGACGCAGGTAGAAGAGGAAAAGACTGGTGTTGCAGACAGGAATCATGGTGCTATTGAGATAACATCTGCCCCAAATTACAGCCTCACTTTTGATGTGGGACATACTTGGTCTGTTAACGAAAAATGGAATATGGGTGTTGCTTTGACCGCGGCGTTTGAAAATCCTGTTGAATTTGAAAAGGAATACAGCATGTTCAACCTTCATACAATTTGGGTGGGGTTGCGGTTTGCCAGGAAGTAGTTTTAACGCTAAGCGAATGATCTAAATAGTATAATCCTATTGTTGGCTTAAAATGAAGGAACTTTGTCCGTGAAGCTTTCTAAAAGAATGAATTTGTTTGCGCTATTCTGCTTTTTCGTGCTCACGGTACATGCTTTTGCGCAGCCTGCCGAAGTAAACGAGCCCATTTTGCAGGAATACTGTTATAATTGCAATGTCTATGATGTGAAACCTTATACACCGTACGGATTTACGGTAGAGGCTGCTTACGCAGGACCATCAGTATTGAGCATACATCTTTTGGGGTACAGGAATTTTTATATAAAGCATAAAGTCCTTGTTGGCGTGCCTTGGGTTGCTGCGGATATCGATTTTGACGGGGGAAAGGTTTCTGACGAAGGTATATTGGCTGCAATCCTTTTTTTTAGCAGTTTTGAGCATAATGGCAATTTTTTAATTTGGCTGGATTATTTATTGTTCGGTAACACCTACTACCCTTTGACTGGAGATGATGGGATTGGGTTGTTCGAAACGCATCATATTGTAGATTACCTAATTTATGATTTGAGTAATGATAAACCTTGGGAATTTGGTTGGTCACAGGCTGCGGGCTTTAGGTTTGTTTATGCGAAGGGCGATAGGGATGGTACATATTATCTTGACTTAGGGGCCAATGTTCGATGGACCAATAGGTCTTTCCGCTTCGGTGTATTTGTGCAATGGGGCATGACGGGAACACATACGTAATTTTTTTTGAGTTATTGTTGTTTTGAAGTTGAGTTTTATTCGATTTTTTCTTTGCTGTGTTTTGATTTTTGCGACTCAAGCGTTGGCTCAGGAACCTGCTCTGGATTTGCAGGATTCTTTGCGCGTTGATTCACTACATGTTGACTCTCTTTCGAAAATTTCGTTGACTGCTGATATTGATGCGAACAATGTAGTTGATACGAATAAAGTTGAAAGTGTTGATGCGGGGATATCTCAAAATTTAGATTCTGTAGATGTAATTAATCCTTATTATCCATCGGGGTTTACAATTGAGGCTGCTTATGCGGGACCGACTATATTGCAACTTAGATTGTTTGGAGGAAGAGAAAATCCTCATGAGCTGTTTAAAAATAAATGGATTAGTTTTGGTTTTGCTGTTGGATATCTTGATATAGATTTTCAACGAGGCTTTATTTCAGATGATTGTTTGTTCATGCTCTTAATATCTTTAATGGGACGTACGGAGACGTTTGAATCTTTTTGGGTTGTATTGGCATCTGTTGTAAATGGTAATACGTATTTGTCATTAACGGAAAATGCTAGAATAGGATTGTTTGAAACGCATCATTTTGTGGATTACTTATTTAGTGGTTTAAGTTCGTCGTATGGTTGGGAATTTGGCTGGTCGCAAGCAATGGGAGTAAGGT
This sequence comes from Fibrobacter sp. UWB4, assembly GCF_002210345.1. Taxonomy (NCBI): domain Bacteria; kingdom Pseudomonadati; phylum Fibrobacterota; class Fibrobacteria; order Fibrobacterales; family Fibrobacteraceae; genus Fibrobacter; species Fibrobacter sp. UWB4. The sequence goes on from NZ_MWQI01000007.1 coordinate 21,305, forward strand.
TTGTATTGTCAAAAAGTTCTTACCTTGATTTAGGAGGCCATGTTGAAATTACGAACCAACGCTTTCTTTTTGGAGCGTTCGTACAGTTAGGAATTTTCGGCGGTCATAAGTAAAAATCACTGGATCCTTCCTCTGTCTCCTTACAGGATCCAGAGTCAGGATGACGAAGAAGCGTTAACTGATGACTAACAACTAATGACCAATGACTAATCGCTAACAACTAAATCTTCACATTTTTTCTTCTTACTGTCTACTACCTACTTCCTACTTTTTTATATTTAGAACACAAAAAATTTTCACTTTAACAGAAGGTTAATAAAATGGCTAAAATCGCTAAAGTTTGGGCTCGTCAGATTTTGGATTCCCGTGGCAATCCGTCTCTCGAAGTCGATGTCACTCTTGACAACGGTATCGTTGGTCACGCAGCTGTTCCGAGTGGCGCATCCACCGGTGAACGCGAAGCTTGCGAACTCCGCGACGGCGACAAGAAGACCTATCTCGGCAAGGGCACTCTCACTGCCGTGAAGAACGTCAACACCAAGATCGCTAAGAAGATCGTTGGCATGGATCCGTCCAAGCAGACTGAAGTTGATGACGCTATGATCGAACTCGACGGCAACCGCATGCTCAAGAACACGCTCGGTGCAAACGCTATCCTCGGCGTTTCCATGGCTGTTTGCGTTGCTGCTGCTAAGGATGCTGGCCTTCCGCTTTACCAGTACATTGCTAAGCTCCATGGCACTGAAAAGCTCACCCTCCCGTGCCCGATGTGCAACGTGATCAACGGTGGTGCTCACTCTTCCGCTCCGATCGACTTCCAGGAATTCATGATCGCTCCGGTTGGCGCTAAGACTTTCTCCAAGGGTCTCCAGATGGTGACCGAAATCTTCCACGCTCTTAAGGCTGTCCTCAAGAAGGGTGGTTTCGACACGACCGTCGGTGACGAAGGTGGCTTTGCTCCGGGCGTTGCTATCAAGCCGGCTAAGAACAAGTTCGGTTACGAAATCAAGGACGTGATGACCCTCGAAAAGGCTCTCGCTGCTTTGAAGACCGCTACTGAAAACGCTGGTTACGTTTTCGGCAAGGACATCAAGATCGCTCTTGACGTTGCTTCTTCCGAATTCTGCGACAAGGATACTGAAAAGGAAGGCTCCAAGGCTGTTACCTACACCTTCAAGAAGAGCACCAAGAAGACCCTCAAGTCTGCTGACATGGTCAAGCTCTATGAAAAGCTCATCGACAAGTACTCCATCTTCTCCATTGAAGACGGTCTCGATGAAGCTGACTGGGCAGGTTGGAAGGTTCTTACCGACAAGCTCGGTGGCAAGATCAACCTCGTGGGTGACGACCTGTTCGTTACGAACCCGACCATCTTCGACGAAGGCATCAAGGCTGGCATCGCTAACGCTATCCTTATCAAGGTGAACCAGGTCGGTTCTGTTTCTGAAACCCTCGCTGCTATCAAGCGCGCTCAGGTTGAAGGCTATGCTCCGATCGTTTCTCACCGTTCTGGCGAAACCGAAGACACCTTCATTGCTGACCTCGCCGTCGGTACTGCCGCTGGCCAGATCAAGACTGGTTCCCTCTCTCGTACGGACCGCGTCTGCAAGTACAACCGCCTCCTCCGCATCGAAGAAGAACTCGGCAAGGCTGCTGTCTACGCTGGCGATCCGCGCAAGGGTGCCAAGGCTCCGGCTAAGAAAGCTCCGTGCAAGAAGGGCTGCAAGAAGGCCTAATCAGGCGAGAGTCGCGACTGCGACAGTTGCTTTAGAACAAAGTATCTAGAAAGAGCCTCGGCTAAAAGCCGGGGCTTTTTTGCTTTTGGTAATTTTCTTGCCCTAAAACTTGAAACGTGGATAGATTCTAACTATATTTGGGAATAACACAAAATAACCCCCTAAATCAAGGCTAGGAAAATGTCAGATCGTTTTATCGTGACCGGCAACTTTACCGATGATCCTTTTGCCATCGACATGGCGCAGTACATCGGTCTCCGTGAAGATATCTCCGACGTAGTCTCCCTGAAGACTTTCGCCAACTCCGAATTCTGCCCCCGCTACATGCTGGACATGGATGACCTGGAACATATCGGCAAGCGTCTGGAAGGCAAGATTGTCTTGATTTGCTCTGTCTCTAACCATGAACGCAGCCGCAACGACTATGCGATGCGTAACTTCATCTTGGCCCGCGCCGCCAAGGACAACGGTGCAGAACAGGTCGTCCTGGTTGAACCGGACCTCTTCTACAGCGCCCAGGATCGCGGCCCGCACCGCATCGGTGAACTCGAAAAGGACCGCCCGGACATCGACCTCAAGAAATTCGACGGCCAGGCATTCACGAGCCTCCTTTACGCCCAGCTTTTGAAGACTGCTGGTGTCGATGCCGTTGTCACCTGCCACAACCACAGCATCAAGGTTCAGAATCTCTTCAACGAAATTTTCGAAGGCAACTTCCACAACTTGATCCCGACGGACGTTTACGCCCACTACATCAAGAACAGCAACTTTGTGCAGACCGGCAAGGACGGCAACAACCTCGTGATTGTCTCCCCGGACAAGGGCGCACGTCCGTTCATGAACGCCGTGTTCGACGCTCTCCAGCTCCCGGAATGCAAGCGAGTCGTGATGGACAAGGTCCGTACTGGCGAACGCGAAATCAGCATGACCTTCAACCCGGAACTCTCCGACATCAGCATCGAAGAAATCGAAGGCAAGGACGTGATCGTGTTCGATGACATGGTCCGTACCGGTACGACAATCGTTCAGTGCTGCGAACACATCAAGAAGGGCAACCCCAACCGCGTGTGCTTTGGCGTGACGCACTTCCACACCAGTGCCGAAGCCCGCGAAAAGCTCAACAGCCCGGCTATCGACGAAATCCTCACGACCTCCACGCTTCCGGATATCATGAACCGTGACTGCCAGGGCCGCCTCCGCAAGAAACTCACTGTGCTCAAGCTCGGCAAGTGGATTGCTCGCCACGTGATGCAGATGTACGGCATGGACGATGGCCGTTTCGAGAAGGACTTCTACAAGATCGATATGTCCTCCAAGAACCCGCGTTGGCCGCCTGCATTCTTCTAGTAGAATCTGTATATGGAAACAAAATCCGGATGTCGAAAGATGTCCGGATTTTTTTACTTTTTTAGCTTTTTTCAGGAAAAGTGTTGTTTAACTTGACATAAATTTTTTCGTTGATTTGAAATTTTAATAATAAAACGTATTATTTTTATAAGATAGGATATGGGACCTTATTTATGGCTGATGAAAACACGAAAACTTTGACGACCGATAATCTTGATTGTTTTGGCATTGGGCTGTGGGCTGTCGAAATAGACGAAGGATGCGCTCCGCGGATGACGGCAAACCAGACCATGCTTAAATTGCTTGGTCTTGGGGATGGTGTACCTGAAGAGGACGTGTTTCATGCCTGGTTTGACAATATTGATCCCGATCATTTTGCTGAAGTCAAGTCGTATGTCGATAAGATGAGTGCTGGCGAGGCGCCTGAAATCCAGTATCCATGGCATGCTCCCGATGGTCGGGTCCGCTTTGTCCGCTGTGGAGGAACCCGCAATTATGGCTATAAGAAAGGGGTAAGGCTTGAGGGCTGGCATCGAGACATTACCGAGCTTGCGTTAATCCAGAAGACCGCCGAAGAAGAACTGCGCGACGAAATCAAGACGATGGATCTGGATACCCGGCGTGAACGGTTCCAGAGCGCTCTCAACGAGAAGCTTTATGGAAAGGCGATTCTTGATAAGGCCTATAGCTATTTTAAGGTGAATCTTTCTGAAGGGAAAATTTCGCGCCCCTTTGTCCAGATTGTCGAAGGCGAGTCGCGGGATGTGAGCGGCTCTTTTGGTGAAGATTTTCCGTCGTATGATGCGGTTGTAGAAAAAATTGCAAACCAGCTTGTCGATAAGGAATACCGTAAGGCGTTTATCCAGCATCTTTCTGCAAAGGCGCTTATTGAACAGTTCCAGAAGGGCGATTCGATTCCTGAATATACATGCCGCTTTTATTCGCCGCACATAGGCTGGCATTACAGCCGCTTTGTCTGCTATGTCTCGAAGAACGAGATTCTGAACGAATACCAGGCGATGATGGTGGCGTACAACGTCTCGGAGCAGCAGAAGCAGGATGCGACGATCCGAGACTGCATCGATGTGCTTTATTCCGAAAAGCGGTCTGAGGATGCCATCGAGGAGCTGCTTTCGACGCTTGCCTCTTTTTATGATGCCGATAGGGCCTATATTCTGGAAAGTGATAAGGACAGGGCTTATCTCAGCATGACGTATGAATGGTGCCGAAAGGGTGTAAGGCCCAATAAGGCAGGGCTTCAGCGTCTCCCGTTTGAACTTATCAATCCCTGGATCGAGTCTGTTGGCGATATGGATGCCGTTTATCTCGATTCGCAGAATGACGAGTCTGGAGTTTGGGACAGGCTTTATAAAACGCTGCCGGTTCTGGATGTCAGGAGCGTTGGAGTCTCGACGATTGTATCCAGTGAACGGCGGTATGGCTTTGTCGTCATAGATAATCCGAAGGAATCGCAAAAGAATTTTGCCGTGCTGAAGCTGGTCGCTGGTTTTGCGGAAAACGAAATCAACCGCAGGAAGCGCATGGACGAAGATGCCGCCGTGACATCGCTTTTGGCGTCGGATTATTCGTGCATTTTCTATTGCGACCTGGAATCGGACATCGTGACTCCGCATAAGCTGAACGCAAACATCCAGAAGAGGCTTTGCTGTTCTCTCAAGGAAATGACCTATAGCGAGGCGATAAACTTTATTATCGGTAACATTGTCGCGGCGGAGAACAAGGACTTCGTCTTTAAAAAGCTTTCGATAAAGAACCTGAAGCCACTTCTCCAGAAAAAGGGGGTCACGAGTTTTGAGTTCTTGAATTTTGCCGACCACTTCTGTGAGTGCAAAGTCGTTGCCGTAAATAAAAAGCAGAAGGCTTTTGTGATCGGCTTTGCAGATAAGGATGAGCAAATCCGTACAGCGCGCATGCACCAGAAGAAGATCGAGCAGGATCTGGAAATTATCGATATCCTGGCATCGGAATACTCTTCAGTCTATTATATCGATCTTGAAAAGGATACCATTACCCCGTATTCGATGAATAAGGAATCGGAATCCCTGTTTGGCAGCCGTTTCCGTTCGGGACTTTCATATTCCAAGGCGTTCGAGGAATATGTGGATGGCGTTGTCTGGGAACGCGACCGCCAGATGATGCGCGAGGCTGGCGCGATTGAGAATATCCAGAAAAACCTTGTCCGGCAGAAGACGCTTATCACGACGTATCGCGGGAATGTGGGCGGCCGACCGCACTATTGCGAAATGAAGTTCGTGAAGGTCGGTGACGAGTTAGACAAACCGAAGGCTGTTGCACTTGGTTTTGCCGAAAAGGACGATCTTATTCTCAAGGATTTCGTGAACGACATCCTGTACGACGATTATGTGTCCATTTACTTTGTAAATGTCGAAGACAATTCGTTCCGTACGATTAAATCCTCCAACGTGACGTGGGTTGAAAAGCGTCCGCTATACAGTACGTATTCTACTGAGATCAAGAAAATCAGCAACCTTGTCCAGGAAGAGTTTAAGCAGGATTGGCTCAAGCTGTCGAACCTGTTCTATGTGCAGAAGTTCTTGAAGGATAACGATCAGCGTGAACAGGAATTCAAGATTGAAAGTGGGGAATGGCTGCGCGCGAAGTTTACGACCATTGAACGCAACGATGAAGGCGAAGTGGTTTCGTTTGTACTTTCGTTTATGCTCCTGAGTGATGATCAGGTTGAAAAGCTTGAACTGGATGCGAAAATTGCCGAACAGAATGACCTGCTTGAAAAGCAGCAGGTGATGCTCCAGAAGGCGCTTTCAATGGCGCAGTCTTCGGACCGTGCAAAGACGACGTTCCTTTCTAATATGAGCCACGATATCCGTACGCCGATGAACGCAATTGTCGGCTTTACGGGACTTGCGATGGCCCATATCGATGAAAAGGAGGTTGTGCTGGATTACCTGCGCAAGCTTGGCCAGAGTTCAAATCATCTGCTTTCGCTCATCAATGATGTGCTGGATATGAGCCGTATCGAATCGGGCAAGATGATGCTTTCGGAAAAGGACGAGGACCTTGTCGAGATCGTGAATGCGCTTAGGGATATTGTCCAGGCGGATGTTGATGCAAAGAAGCTCGTGTTTGATGTGAAAATGAATGTTTCCGATTCAGGAATCGTCTGCGATCGTCTGCGCCTGAATCAGGTGCTCCTGAACGTGCTTTCTAATGCCGTTAAGTACACGCATGATGGCGGCTCCATCTTGCTGCAGGTCGATGAAAAGAAGTCGAAAAGGCTGGGGGCTGCTCAGTTTGAATTCCGTATACGCGATAACGGCATGGGCATGAACGCGGAATTCCTGAAAATGATTTATGAACCGTTTACGCGAGCGAATTCCTCGACGGTGTGCGGGATCCAGGGAACCGGTCTTGGCATGTCCATCACAAAGAACATTGTGGAAATGATGGGCGGAAATATTGAAATCTTCAGCGAAGAGAACAAGGGGACAGAAGTTGTTCTCAATCTGGATTTCAAGTTGCACAACCGGGATTGCGCAGAGCTTGAAATGCCGGTAAAAGGTTTCAGTTTCAAGGGCAAGAAGGTCTTGCTTGTTGAAGACAACGAGATGAATCGCCAGATCGCAAGCGACATTCTGGTTGATAACGGGTTTGAAGTTTTCACGGCAGAAAACGGAAAACAGGCTGTCGATCTTATGAAGGATTCTAAGCCGGGACAGTACGATCTTATATTGATGGATGTGCAGATGCCGATCATGGATGGCTTTGCGGCGACCCGAGCAATCCGTGTCCTTCCGGCGGGTTACCAGTCGCGTATTCCTATTGTTGCCATGACGGCGAATGCCTTTGAAGAAGACCGCAAGGCGGCACTTGATGCGGGAATGGACGAACACATTTCTAAACCGATAGACATTGACAAAATGAAGTATATTTTGTCAAAATTCCTTAAAAAGTGATGACTGAATGTTGAAGAATATTGATGGAATCCATAATGAAAAGGTGATGCGTCGGGATCACCTTGTTTTTGCCGTAGTTCTTGTCGCTGTTTCGACTTTGTTGTTTTTTATTGCCTGTCAAAAAATTCTGAAGATTGTGGAGGATGGCTGCTTTAATCGGTTGCGCGAATATGCCGAAGTCTCGTCGAATGAATTTATTATGAATAACCTGCATTATGGCGGAACATTGCAGTTCGTTGCCGATGCGTTGGGTGACCGGGAAAACTATTCTATCGACAGCTTGCAGCCTAAGCTCCACGAAATGCAGCCGTTCTTGCGCGATCAGAAAATAAGTGTGCTTTTGCCGGGCGATGTTGTCGTTTTGCCGGATGGTGCTGTGACGGAATCTTTGAATATGGGGCTTTCGTATAAGGAAGAATCCTCGCAGGATGCTCATGTGGCAGTACACCTTGAAAGTGACAAACCCGAAGAAAAGCTCCTGTTCCATTTTGTACCGGTCAAGAGCCGTGGGCGTACTGTCGCTGTTGTATTCTGGAAATTTAGCCTTGGGCTTATTCACCAGTATTTGCGCAATGACAATCGCTATAATCGCAAGATGTTTGTGTATGTCGTCAACCGCGATGACGGTCGGTTTATTACCGATACCAAGCACGATTCATTGAAAAGCATATACGATTACATGAATGAAATGGATAATGAAAAGGGCTTGTTCTCGATGCATGTTGACAGCATGCTTGCCGGTGCTACGGGTGAAGCTTGTGTTGAAAATTACTGGGAGGAGTCCAACTGCTTTTATTATAGGCCGTTGGCTGTAAACCATTGGAGTATTGTGATATCGGCGCCTGAAAAAACGGCGATGGCCGCTATCCACAAGGTGCGCTCTATCTTGCTTTGCTTTGGAATTTTGGTGCTTGTTCTCTTTGTTGCGTATTTTGCGCTGCTCCACCGAGTGGCGATACGCTGTATTTCTAGTGAATTTGACCGTTCGAAACAGGACGATGTCGGAAGGGTCCGTTACATGCAGATGAAGCTTTTGGGATTGCTTTCTAAAAACTTTATCCATATCTATTACGTGAATCCGGAATCGGGATCGTATGTGGTTTATCCGAGCGCCATGAATGACTTGTACAAAGAAATTCTAAGCCGTTTCGATTGCAATGTTTCGCTTTACGATATCATGAACAACGATGAACTCACGAAAATCCATAAGGACGATCTGGAACTCTGCCATAGCGTGTTCAACAGGGATGCCTTCCTGGAAATGATGGGGCCGAACGAATCCCGAAAAGTTGTGGATATGCGCTGGTTCATTAACGGGAACTGGGTCTGGTTGCGCCATACGCTGATTGGTTTTGCCGATGGCAAGGGCGAGGGCTACGTGCTCATCGGTGTTGAAGACGTGAATGACGAAAAGGTCGCTGTCGAGGCTGAACGCGAAAGGCTTTCTGTGATCAAGGGCCTTTCGGAAGACTTTTCGCTGGTGAGCTTCATCAACCCGTCAACCCGCGAAGACCATCTCTATTACGTCAAGAAGAATAACTGGGCGGATAATCCGAACTGGAGAAAGGTCGGGAACTTTGAGGACCGCTTAAAGCTGATCGCGAATACGCTTGTGCATCCCGATGACCGCAAGATGTTCATGGAAATGACGTCTAGCGAAGTTGTGAGTGAAAAGCTTGCGGCGAAGGGCGCCTATTATGTCAACTACCGCATGATTATCAATGGTGTGGTTGAATATTGGCAGCTCAAGTTTGTGATGGCGGGTAAGGCTCCTGATGCGCAGAACCAGATCGTGGCGGGCTTTATCAGCGTCGATGAATCGACCCGTTTGCAGCTGGAGCAGAAGGAACAGCTCGAAACGCAGGCCGAAGCCTTGAAGCAGGCGCTCTCGGCAGCGCAGGCGGCAAATAGCGCCAAAAAGGAATTCCTCAATAGCATAAGCCATGAAATCCGTACGCCGCTCAATGCTGTCATCGGCCTTACGTCAATTGCGTCAACGCATTTGGAAGATACCGAGCGCGTCAAGGATTGCCTTGTGAAAATCGACCAGAGTTCTGATCGCCTGCTCTCGATTATCAACGACATTCTCGACATGAGCCGTATTGAATCAGGCAAGTTCGACCTCAACGAAGGTCCGATGCACTTGTTCGAAGTCATCCATGAGGTGGAACGCGATATCCGCAATGACTTGCAGGCGAAGGACCTCAAGTTTCAGCTGGATTGCGTCGGCATCAATGATGACGAAGTCGTTTGCGACAAGGAACGCTTGCGCCAGGTGCTCCTCAAGGTGCTTTCAAACGCGATCAAGTTTACGAAGGAAGGTGGCTCTGTCTCGATGAGCGTCAAGGAAACGCCGCTCACGAAGTCTAGCTATGCGGCCTACGAGTTCCGCATCAAGGATAACGGTATCGGCATGAGCGAAGAGTTCCTCAAGACGGTCTATGAACCGTTTACGAGAGAATCTGCAGTGTCGAGAGATGTCCGCGGCATGGGCCTTGGACTTGCCATCACGAAGAACTCCGTCGAGATGATGGGTGGCCAGATTGAAATTGCAAGCCGCCTGAATGTCGGTACCGAAGTCACGATGACGTTTGAGTTCAAGCTGGTGCAGCTGAAGAAAAACGGAGAAGGCGATACCCTTGTCAACTCCGGATTTGCAGGAAAGAGGATTCTTTTGGTCGAAGACAACATCCTCAACCGCGAAATTACGATGGAAATCCTCCAGGACAATGGTTTTATCGTGACGGCGGTGGAAGATGGCGATATTGCCGTGAAGATGCTTTCAAAGGCAAAATCGAGGCCGTTCGATGTCGTCTTGATGGACGTTCGCATGCCTGTGATGGACGGTTACGAGGCGACAAAGCGCATCCGCGCCTTCGAAAACAAGGATGTTGCCGAAATCCCGATTATTGCCATGACTGCTAACGCTTTTGACGAAGACCGCAAGGCTTCTTTCGAGGCGGGCATGAACGAGCATATTGCAAAGCCGGTCAGTATTGAAAAACTCAAGGACGTACTTGCGATGTTCTTGTAATTTTATTCCTATTTATCTGTTACAACGGCGGTACGGCTCCAAAAAAATGTAAAAACTTATCTATATTGAAATGCATATGTCAGCACGAGTAACAAGCAGCGATAAAATTGAAGATATGTTTCCGGAAACCCCGGTACGTAAGATCATCACCCCGATCGAGCGCCTGATGAAGGTGGAGACGACGGGCGGCATAGTGCTTATCATTATGACGCTTGCGGCTCTCATCTGGGCGAACCTGAGTCCGTCATCGTACGAGCACTTTTGGCATCTGCCGTTCGTGGTGACGATAGGCAGCTGGGTGGGGGCTGGCGACTTGCACTGGTTCATCAACGATGCGCTGATGACGATATTCTTCTTCAATATCGGGCTTGAAGTCAAGGGCGAAATGACCTATGGCGAACTCCGCGATCCGAAGGCGGCGAGCCTCCCGATTATTGCGGCTGCTGGCGGTATGCTTTTCCCGGCGCTGATTTACTTGGCTCTTTGCCCTCCGGGTACGTCACATGGCTGGGGAATCCCGACGGCGACGGATATCGCGTTTGTGGTGGGCTGCATGGCTATCTTGGGCAAGAAGGTTCCGCATGCGCTCCGCGTGATGATTTTGACTTTGGCCATTGCGGACGATATCGGCGCGATTCTCGTGATTGCGATTGGATACCCGAGTGGCGACGGTATCAACTTTGCTGCTCTTGGAATCGCCTTTGCTCTCCTTGCCTTGATTAACGTGTTCTTCCGCATCGGTGTGCGTAATCTGCTGCTGTTCCACATTATCGGCATTGCCGTGTGGGCGTTCTTTGTCAAGTCCGGTGTGCACCCGACGATTGCTGGTGTGCTTCTCGGTCTCTCTGTGCCGGCGAAAGCCGTGGTGGCGAAGGGCGTGGTCGCGAACTTCACGAACAGTGTCGGAAACGTGCTCTCTGGAGAAACGAAAGACCGCAATGAACAATATGAAGTGTTTACGATGCTCAAGCGCGGTGCAAGCGAAAGTGTCTCGCTTCAGGAGCGCATGTACAAGATGCTTGTCCCTTGGGTGAACTTTGGCATCATGCCGCTCTTTGCGCTCTCGAATGCCGGTGTCGAAATCAAGCTCGGTGGTCTGGATGTTCCTGTGCTTGGCGCTGTGGCTCTTGCCCTCATTTTCGGTAAGCCGATAGGTATTTTCCTCTTCAGCCTCTTGTCCGTGAAGGTTGGCGTTTCCAAGAAGCCGAGCTACTCCTGGAAAGTCCTTTGGGGTGGTGGCATGCTTGCCGGTATCGGATTTACGATGGCTCTCTTTGTCGCTGGCCTTGCTTTTGAAGACGGTGCGAACAAGGACTCTGCAAAGCTTGGCATCCTCCTCGGAAGCTTTAGTGCCGCTATCCTTGGAACCATCTACATGAGCATTGTATCTAAGAAAGAATAGTTGGTGGAGTTTAGAACTTAGGAATGTCATGCCGGCCTCTGAGCCGGCATCTCCATATACAGTTCAAATTGCGTTTTTCTAAAGGCTAATGACTAACGACCAATGACTCAAGCTCACTTCGTCTACATGCTCCGTTGCAAGGGTGACCGCATTTACACGGGCTATGCCGTGGATGTCGATGCCCGCTATGAGGAACATTGCAGTGGGCACGGGGCTAGATTTACCAAGGCGTTTCCGCCGGAATGCATTTTGCGCACGTTCGAACTCGAAACCCGAGAAGAAGCGCTCCGCCTGGAAGCGCGTATCAAAAAGCTCAAACGCCCGCAAAAGGAACTCCTCGCTACAGGCGGTTCTGCAATAGAAGGTGAACTGCGCGCAGGTCTCGGCGAACGCCTCAAACCGAAAAAGAAACGCCGTAAAAAGCGCGTATAGTCGTTCTCTGGGGTATTGCCTATTGCTTTCAAAATAGTGTATTTTATTAAAGAATATTTTTTGAAAGTAGACTATGATATCCATCGAAGACGCCAAAAATCAGGAAGACCTCTTCCAAATAAAGTCCGCCATCATGAGCAAGAAGCTCGAAGAAATTGGCGGCCGAAAAGGCGTGATGGAAATTTTGAGCCTGTCTTTGGATGCGTACAAGAATAAGGATTACGAAAAGTCGTTGAAGATTCTTGAGCCGCTCATGCAGGCGCTTAAAGAGCATCCGTTTGTGACTAGCGACGCCGTCAGCTATGTTGCCGTTTCTGATGAGATGGAATGGGTGCTTTATCAGCATTTTTACCAGAATCCATCGCAGCAGATCAAGAATGTCAGCCTCGTCTGCCCGATGGACTGGATCTATCGCCAGTATGCGCTCGCTGCTTTAGATTTAGGCGATTATTCTACAGCATTGAAAGGAGTCACCGAAGCGATCCAGTGGAATCCGTCCTCTGCAAAATGTAGGATTTTGTATGCGATGCTCTGCAGTGCAGAAGGCCACTGGGAAAACTTGCGGAAAGAAATTGTCTCTGCCATGAAGTACACGTATCGCTCTAGCGATATGATTCATTGCTTCCGCTTTTTGAAAGATTACTTTATGTACAAGAAGATGTACAAGGAGGCTGTGTATTGCAGCTTCTTGCGGTCGCGCTTTTCATCGTCGAGCGATGTCCTGCTTGAAATTGTCGGCGATATGGCGATGCTTCTCAAGAAAATCGATTTTGACTATAAAAGTATAAACGATGAAGATATGATTGAATCTTGTAAGAAATATGAGATTACGATAGGCTTCAATCCAGAAGTGATTGCTGTGGCGCAGAGCAGTTATGAAGATGCCTTCCTTGCCAAAGACTCAGGAAGGGCCGCCTATTTTGCGCAGATCATGGAAGACCTCAAGACAGAACAAGAAAAAAGAGATGCCGCGTATCTACGGCAACTCTTTGAAAATCACAGGAATCCAGTGAGCTAGAATTATTTCATCACCAAGTCCACCACGAGTGCGATGGCCATGCCGATGCTGCAAATGCTGATGAATCGCTGGATGAACTTGTTGCCTTTCTTGCGCTGCGTGAAACTGCCGAGGTAGCCGCCGAGCCAGGCGCCTGCGGCCATGATAATGGCGATGGGCCAGTCAATTTTCCCTGCGATGCCGAGTGCCACTGTGCTTACGATCAGGAATACGTTCGTGAGTGCATTCTTGACGGCGTTCACGTGAATCGGGTCGAGGCCGGTGTAACGCGTGAGGCTGAAAATTTGTACAAAGCCGACGCCCACCTGCACGATGCAACCGTAGACGGCAATCAAGAAAAATCCGATGGCGCCTTTGACGGTGAGTTTCTCGGGCGGATTCTCGGGAGGCTTTCCGAGAATGTCCTTGCGCAAGTTGCTCATGATGACCACAAGGCAAATCACGACGGCGAGAATCGCCTGGAAGAGCTTGTCTCCAATGCGGACCAGGAAGCATGCGCCAAGGAGTGCGCCGAAGAATGTCGGCAGCAGTAGCTGGAAGAATATCTTCTTGTTCAGGTAGCCGTGACGCGCAAGATTATAGGCGCTGCTGAAGTTCCCGATGATGAGTCCGATGCGGTTTGTGCCGTTTGCGACAGTGGCGGGAAGCCCGAGGAAAATCATGATGGGGAGGCTGAGTGTAGATCCGCCGCCTGCGATGCTGTTGATGAGGCTTACGACTGCACCCAAAATAAAGAACGCCGGGTACTGGGCGTAATTCCACCAGTCTGTCACTTGGTGAGTTCCTTTTCAATAAACTTTCTGTTGCTTTCGACTTTATCGCGCTGCGTTGTTTCCGGGAATTCCGCGAGGCACTTGTCGAGCGGTGCGATGGCGTCGTTCAGCAATTTCTTTTTCTTTTCTTCGTCCGTTTGCTTCAGGGACTTTGCAAAAATCTGCGATGTGGTTTTGCGCTGCTTGTTGCAGTAGGCGTCGGCAAGGGCTATATACTTTTCGTTTGCTTCTTTGCGGAGCTTGCTTGTCTTGAGCTTGTTCAGCAAATCCTTTGCCTTGTCGAACTTCTCATTTGCGATGAGCGTGTCGGCCTGGGCGAGCGCCTTTTCAGGGTCTTGCTTTTCCCACATTTTGGCGGTCTCGGAATCAGTGGCTTTTTCAAGTTCATCGACGTGGTTCAGGAATGCCTGCACATGGAGTGTGTCTTCGAAATCGCGGTAGCGGATGCGGAATGTTTCGGTCTGCTTACGGGCTTCGGCGAATTGCGCCTTTTCGTCGGCGAGAACCTTGATTTCGTTGAATTCCTTGGAAGCCTTCTTGAGTGTGTTCGTATAAGCGATTTTCTTCTGGTCTTTAGCCCAGTTCGCGAGCGAGTCTCCCGGAGCGAGCTGTGAAATCAAGCTGTCTGCGGTTTCGGCGACCATGCTGTACGAGGCTTGCACTCGGTTCATATTCTGAATCTGGAGCGCCATGGATTCGAATTCTTTAGCCTTTTCTTCGCGGCGCTTGCCGAAATCATTGCGCAATGTATCCGAGTAGGCTTGCCATTCTTGCCACATCGGAGCCATCGTCGAAAAGCTGTTCAAGATGACGGACGCTGAATCGGTTTGGCCTGCGCGGCTAAGCGTATCGGCGTAGCTAAAGACGTAATTGGCAAGTGCCGGGAATGCCTTGTACGGGTCCATCGTCGTTTCAAGCGTACAGTGCGAAAAATGGGTCTGGTCGCACGGCGGCAGCATCATCAAGACCGTATCGACTCGCGTTTGTACGAGAATGGTCGGCGTCTGGTCCGGAGTCAACATCTGCTCGGGTGTCGTGAGCTTGAATTGGTCGAGAATCTGTGTAGCGCTATCGCCTGTAACGACCTGCATCTCGGTATGCGTTCCGATTTGCGTTTCTGCGGATTGGACTGTATCTTGTCCGACAACTTTCGTGAACGGAGTGGACTGTGTTTTGTCTGTGGGGTTTGTGTCTGGAGAGGGGCATTGGCTGGTCCCGATACATGCGGTGAGCGAGAATGCTGTGGCGAATGTGGCTGCCTGAACGAAAACCGTTGATTTAGACATGAAACACTCCGAAAAAATTCAATATTCCTGCGTTATTAAAGATAATAATTAGAATGTGTAAAACCTAGTGCAGTCAATAGTCATTGGTCATTAGTTGTTAGAAACCATGATGGCTTTAGCTGTTTAAGCTATTGACTAATGACCAACTGCTAATAACTAATTGTTATTCAGCGTCGGCTTCGATAGGCACGAATGCGTTTTTGCTGTTGAAGCTTTCAGGCAAATCCCAGTCGTCGTCCTTCGGCATCGCGGCCTGCGGTTTCGGCGGCTGGACTGGCGTGAACGTCTGCTGCGGATTAAGCGGAATCTGCTTTGCGGCTTCCGTTGCCTTCTTGATGGAATCTGCTTTCATGACTTCTGAAACTGGTCTTGCATCAGCAGGGATGACTTGCTGCGGCTTCGACGCAGTCCCAGCTTGCGCAGTAGCTGGCTGTGCGACACTGGGAGCGGTTTCTTGTGCTTTAACCGTTGCGGAATCTGTTGCGGTTCCGGTTTGCGGTGGCGTACTTGTCTGCGGCATCGGCAAGCTCACGACAATTCCAGACTTTGCAATCGTTTCGGCGGCAATCTTCTGCACTTGCGGCGGCGTGAATCCCGGCACATCGAGCCACGGGAGCGGACGGCCTTTTTCGCCGTTCACAAGCGCTTCGCCGGTCATCGGGTCCACCGTGAGTTCGCCACGTTCGTTTGTCAGCATCAGCGGCACTTCACCCGTGGCGATCATCGAAATGTCAAGGAAGTCGATCTGCTTCGGGATGCCGAGAATGTCGATTTCTTCCTTTGCAAACGAAGCCCACTGCGGCAAACCGCCCGAGGCGCCTGCAATACGCGTACGTCCCGATTTCAAGGGCTTGTTGTCGTCAAAGCCCACATAGCTACCAATGGCAATTACGGAATCCAGTGCGATGCCGTTCTTTTCCTTGACGTATGTTGGGAGCGCTCCCAGGAACGCCACGTTGCGGTAATCATTTGTCGTACCTGTCTTGCCCATCACCGGGTAGCGGAGCTTCGAGGCGCCTTCAGGATTCTTGACGCTAAGTGCGGTGAGCTGGCTGTGTGCCGTGCCGTTCGTGAACACGGAGCGCAGCATCACGCCCATCTGCGTTGTCACGGTATCGTCAAGCACCGTCATCGATTCCATCTTGTTCCTGAAAATCGTGCGGCCGTCGCGGTTCCTGATTTCCTTGATAAAGCAGGCTTCGGTCCAGTTGGCGTCCTTGCACTTGAAAATCTTGCCCGTAAGGAGCGTCTGGTAGGCGGTCGTGATTTCGGCAAGCGTAATGTCGTTCACGCCGAGCGGCATGCTGAACACTTTCTGCAATTTCTGGTGGATGCCGATTTCGTTTGCAAAGCGGGCGTAGTCTGCCATCGCAAGCGCACGGCGGTAATCTGGCCAGTAACGCAAATGAGCCATGTCAAAGTAGTCCGCGTCGCTATCGACCGGTTCAATCATGGCGTTCAAACGTTTAAAGTCGGCAAGCGTAAAGTTTTCGATCAGCTGCACGGAATCGAGCGGCAAGAGCTTTGTCGATTCGTCCGGGTCGAGTTCCTGGATTTCTCGGGTGCGCCAGATTTCAGAATAGCGCTTGAAATTGTGATTCACGTACTTCGTGATTTTCGGGTCGCGCTTCGCTTGTTTCAAGCCGACATCGTTAAATGTTCCGTAGCGCAAGTTTTGCACGGCGCGAGCCTGCAATACCTTGCCGTCGTTCATGTAGCGCTCCACAAGAGCGTCGCGAGCCTTCGTAAATTCGATTTCGCGTTTGACTTCGTCCTTCATCATGAGGCCGAACTTGTCGCGCAGGCGTTCGATCAGCTTGATGCGTTCTTCGCCAGGCATGCGGGCGAATCCGTTTTCGCGGGCGACATCCTCGAATTCCTTGTCCGAGAGCTTGTCCATGAGGTGTTCCAAAAGCCAAATACTTGCGATATTTTCGGAACGTGTCGCTGCCCATGCAATGCTTACGACGTCACCCTTGTTTTTGTGGTCCGGACGCGGGAAGTAGAACTGGTTCCCGTACTGGAATGCGTTGAATTCGTTTTCGAGATTGTCGAGGTAGTTCCAGTGGTACTTGAGGGCAAGCGCGTAAAGAATCGGCTTCCAGCTGGAACCGAGCTGGCGGAGCGCCTTGAAGCTACGGTCGAATCCGGTGTTGTGGAACCCGCCCTGGCTTGCGAGCACCTTGCCGTTTCGGATGGCGACGAGAGCGCCTTGCAGCACCGGTTCCGTTTCAATCTTGCACGGTGCGTAACCGTTGATCGGCATTTCGTCGATGATGCTCACGAGGAGGATGGCGCCCGGCTTGAGCTGGGTCGCGAGAATCTTGTTCACGTCGCCACCGGCGAGCTTTGCAAAGTCGTTGACGGATTGTTCCGTGACGATGCCCTTGAGCTGGCCGAAGTTCAGCTTCAGCGATTGCAGCCTGCCGGTCGTATCGTAGAAAACGCTATCCACGGCGCCGTAGAGGTAATCGCCCTTGCGGGCTGTGCGGGCGCGGTTTGCGAATTGCGCTTTCGGGAGTACAAAACCGCCGAGCTGTAACTGCAAGTTGCTGATGTTTGTCTGCAACGCGCGCTTGGCGGCGTCCTGTGACTTGGCGTTCAAAGTCGTCGTGATTTCGAGCTGTGCCTTGCGCCAGTCCTCGATGCCTTCGCTCTGGAAAAGCTCGTGGAAAAAGTCGCTGTCGAGGCGTTCTTCCAAGCGTTCGAGCGTCGTGCTCATCGTGAAGCGGAAATTGCCGTGGTTGAATTCGAGAGGTTTTGCGGTGGCGGCGTCCATGTCGGCCTGCTCGATGTAGCCTTCTTCGACCATGCGCCCGAGTACATAGCGGAGTCGCGTCTCGCCGCGTTCGAGCGCCCTTTGCCTGCGCTCTTCGGTGCGCTGGATGAACGGGTCGTAGTTGAACGGTCCTTTGACCGAGCCTGCGATGAATGCGCATTCGGCAAGCGTCAGGTCCTTGAGTTCCTTGTTGAAGAAGTACTGTGCCGCAATGGCGACACCCTTGCCTGTACCCGAGACGTGGAACTGGTTCAGGTAAAATTCCAGGATGTCTTCCTTGGAAAAATGCTTTTCCATGCGGAGCGCGTTCAAAAATTCCTTGAGCTTTTCCTTGACGGAACGTTCTTCGCGGCCAAAAATGTTCTTGACGGCCTGCTGTGTGAGCGATGAACCGCCCTGGATGAATCGCCTGGCCTTGATGTTGTTGAACATGGCTCGCATGAACCCTTTGAAGTTATAGCCGTTGTGGGTCCAGTAGCGGGAGTCTTCGGCGGCGACGAGAGCGTTGATCAGGTTGACGGGAATATCGCCGTAGGGAACGTAAACTCGGTGGTTCGCGTCAAAGAATGCGCCGAGCAATGTCTCTCCGTCCTCGTAGAAAACGCGGGTTTCTCCAGAAAGGACCTGCAAGATATTGGTCCGGTTGAACAGATTGTCCGGATCGCGTTCGGGAAGGATCTTGAACACGACGATATAGAAGGGTATGCAGCAAATTAGGGCTACGAGAAAAAAAGCTACAGTGATTTTGACAAACTTATTCATTTTACCGTAAGATGTTGACTGTTAACGATTTACAAGATATAAAAGTTTTGCGGGCGCGTCCTGTAGAACGGTGGCTTTCGTGTAAAAAATAGGCTTATTTGCATGGAAAAACAATGATTTTGCCTGTTACCCCTTGAAAAATTGCTGAAAATTTGTTAAAATTAGGACCCCAAGATGGGAAGATGGCCGAGTTGGCCGAAGGCGCGTCCCTGCTAAGGACGTATAGGACTAAATCCTATCGCGAGTTCGAATCTCGCTCTTCCCGCTGAAAAGCCCCGAGTCGAAAGACCCGGGGTTTTTTGTGTCTTCTCCCCGCGGAGGCGGAGAGTTCCCTGCACAAAACTTACCTCCACTAACCAATAACCATTGACTAATGACCAATGACTATTGACTAGCTCTTAAACTTCCCTTTATCTATATACATGAACGTATCTGCGCGCTTGAGCACGTCTTTTACGCTTTCGTCGATCTGTGCGCTATATTCGGCCATCCCCGCAGCGAATGAGATGCGTTCCCTCGGAGACCGTTTGAGGCTGATGGAAGATTTGAGCTTTTCAAAAAGTTCTGCGCGTTTTTCGTACTGTTCGCCGAAAAGGATGATGACAAATTCATCACCGCCGATGCGGAAAACCGGGCTGTGGCTGAAAACGTTGCAGAAAACCTTGCTGCAGTTCTTGAGATATTCATCGCCCATGTCGTGCCCGAACGTATCGTTGATAACCTTCAGGTCGTTGACGTCGCATTCTACAAGCGCGAATTTTATTTTGTCCTTGGCGTTGATTTCGTTGTCAATCAGTTCGCATTTTGCCTTGAACGCGGCGGCGCTCCCGACACCTGTCAGCGGATCCTTATTCGCGATCAGCTTTGTATGCTGGAGGTCCTTTCTTAACCGTTCTGCCGTTTCTTCGAGACGGTGCTCTTCTTCGACATTGATGATGCCCACGATGAACGCCTGCGCATTGCTCTTGTCGCTTGCGATTTTCAGGCGGTAATGCTCCGTATGCCCGTCGATGCTGGCGAGGAACGGGATGGTGTAGTAGGGGGCCGTCTGCAAAATGTCGATGCACTTTTCAATGGTTGATTTCTCGATAAATGCGCTAAACTCATTGGGAACGAAAATTCGCCGCATGAAGTCGTCGAAACTCTTGGGGTCCGATGAATTGCGGCCTTCCCAGAGGAGCGGTACGAACTTTTCGCTGACCTGGTAGTATTTGGTCTGATTTTTGGTAATGTCCATGTACAGGACAAGGTCGTAGTCTGAAGAAAGCCCCGCGATGATGACGGCCTTTTGGGTGAGGTCCCTGTTCCTGCTGATTTTCGAGATGAAAAATGCGTAGATCGTGCAGCATCCGAGCATGAATCCGATGGAATCGCAGGGGGCAAACGGGTATACCTTTTGGAGCAGCCCGCAAAGAAGCGGCGCAAGAATGAACAGGAAGCTTGCTGCGTAATGGCGCCGCGTGTTTACGTTTTTCGCGCTTGCGATTCTGTATGCGGTGAATAGCCCAATGACGAAGAATGTAAAGTACTGGCTGTAGTAAAGGAGGTTTCGACCTGACCGTGCGATGTATGTCCCGTCGTCCGAAATGTCAAAAATAAATTTTGATTTGTAATTTAAGGCGAGCAGCGCAAATTGGAATAATACGAGCGCAAATGAAAGCATCTTGGCGGGAATTGCTTTATCGCGTTCGATCCTGATGAAGTTCAGTATGTAGCTCAGCCAGATGTAGGCGGAAAGCGCTGCTGTAGCGTGAAAAACTGTCGATGACGTGAAAAATAGGGAGTTGTTATGGACAATCCCGCTCCCGAAGATGCCCCAAACGCCGTCCTGGATGCAGAAAAATATCACCCAGATGGAAAGGTGCAGGAAATCCTTGTCCGTTTTTTCGCTTTTGTCCAATACAATTTTAAACTGATTCATGAAAATCAGCAGAACAAGGGCGCAGGTAAAAGATAGAACTGAATAGAGTGGATTTGCCATAACACCTTGAAGTATTTTAAACTAATATAAGTTTTTTGTACCTTTTTTGCAAGTTTTCGGGAAAAGTGTGCTTTTTATCACGAAATGTGCCACACGTTCTCGTCATCCTGAAACCCGTAAGGGTTGAATGATCCCGTTATTTCACGTAAAAACGGCATTTTTCTAAAAATATATTGACTTTTACAATCTTAGAATGGATATTATTAGGTGGATTTAATCATAAGGAGTTTGATCATGAAGACGAATAGCTTTTTGGTCGGCGCCATTCTCGGTGCCGCAGCGACTGTTGCCATTACGAAGAAGTTTTTTAAATGCGGTTCTTGCAACGAAAACGAAGCCTGTGATAATCCGGTTATCAAGGATGCCGACGACGCCGTCGAAAAGCTCCGCAATTCCGTGGACAGCCTCCGCAAGGAGCTGAACAGCCGCATCGAATCCGAGCAGACCTACGCCGCCAAGTGCGAAGACCTCAAGGATCAGGTGGCCAAGCAGAACGCAGAAATCAATAACCTCAAGAACATCTGCGAAATGCAGGACAGCCGCAACAAGAAACTCGAAGACGAACTCGCTAGCAAGAAGTAGTTAGCGAACGTCCCTGCTAACGTCATTGCGAGGAGCAAAGCGACGAAGCAATCGTTATGTCATTCCGGCCAGAGCCTGTGCTGAGCGGAGTCGAAGTAAGCCGGAATCTCCATACTTGTCTATTATTAAACCAAGATGCCATGTTCTCTATAGTACTGATGAAGGTGATGACGCAGTACTTATGCAAAGACATGTTTCCAAAACATCAAGAGCTGTAACCAAAACACTTCCAAGAGGGCGAATCGCGTTTTATTACAGTGGCGAAAAAAATTCCGTTGTTATCCATGAAATGGGACATTTACTAGATCTAAGTGATGTTGATGAAAAAAATATTTTTCTTATTGCTAATTTGTCTTTCTTGTTCTTTGGGCGGAGACTTTTGCGTTTTCGATGCCAATGGTAATTGTGCATCCGTTTTGCATAGTATGAAAGATGCTCAGAATACCTCAAAAAAAATTGGATTTAAAAAATATTACATAGCCCAAAAAGAAAAAAACATCGTGGCAAGGCATTCTTACAAAACTGTAAACCCGAAAAAAAATATTGGCCGTAAGAAATGGTACGAGGTGGATTGGAATCAGGGCGTTAAACTTTGTCCTGAATCAAATTTCAATATAGGCGACGGAATTTGGATTGTAAATGGATCTGCTCATGTAGATTCTTTAAATTGTATTTATGTAGATGGCTCTCCTTATACTAGAAGTATTCTTGTCCTTTATGCAAGGAATATGAATGATTTGACTGATGCGGACTCTAGCTGGATTCTAGTAAATCAGACGATTGTGGAATTAGCCGGAAAAACATTTAAAATATGGGATTCGTATTCTTATGATCCTAAAAAAATAAAAATTCGAAATGTTACTTTTAAGCAAGATTTAATTGTTGATAAAACAGAACTTAGAATACGTGATGCCATTTGGCTTCGTCGATATATATCTGAGTTGAGAAAATTACGAGATGTTCCTGGATATAACTCTTTTTGGGGGCGGCATAATTATGCTTTTTACCCTACGAAAGATACTTTGGAAATATTGGATTATCCAGCACCTGGCGATGGCCGATTGACTTTAATACGTTCTATGCTGGATCATCTAGAAATGACATGGACGGGTGCTATATTGAAGAATTCGTTAGATGCTGAAGAAAAACAAAGTTATTTTATGCAACCTTCTGTTGAAAATTTACAAGGAGGACTCGACTCATTTGTTGATGTTTTAGATACTGCTGCGAATGGGTATCGTTATCCATCAAAAGATGAATGGTTTGTATTGCAGAGAGGTGGTGCCACTACAATATTTGCATGGGGAAATGATCCCGATGAAAAAGAATTAAGTCGTTATATGAATTTAAATTGCTCCGAAGGAAGAATGGGTGTTTATCCTGTAAGAATGTTTGCTCCTAATGGTTATGGATTGTATGATGTATATGGAAATGCTGAAGGAAATGTGATTAACTTTGTGGGTTCCGAATATAGCTATGGCCCCATTTGTAATGGTTATGATGTTTCTACTCGTTTGCCTCCAGTGTGTATTTTTATGAAGAAATATGCATGTGTCAGAAGAGATTTAAAGTCTGTAAATTATGACCTTCCTTATGTAAAGGCCCTTAAGGGCATGCGTCTAGTGCGTAAACTTGAATAATGACAAAATTTTGGGCTACATTGTCATGCCCTGCTCCGACAGGGCATCGCCTTCTCGTAAAATAAACTACGCTTTCCCTAAATCCTTCGCGAATTCTACGGCGAGTTCTTCGAGCTTTGCGGCAGAAGCCTCGTCGAGTGCGGACTTGAGCGTGACCGTCGTTTCGCAGAATGTCACGTTCTTGAGCGTGTCAAGAATCTCGTGCATTTTCTTGGCGGCCATCGGTGCCCATGTGCCGTTTTCAACAATGCCCACTTTGCGGTTGCTGTAGTTTTTCGCCTTGATGTGCGTGAGGAACTTTTCGGCGGCGGGGAAGAGCCCGGCATCAAGCGTTGTAGCGCATACAGCAAGATGACTGTAGCGGAAAGCCTGTGCTACCGTTTCCGAAGAATACGTGCGGGCCAAATCCATAATCGTCACGTCAACGCCTTTTTCGCGGAGCGATTCGGCTAGCTTCTTTGCGGCTTCTGCCGTGTGTCCGTAAACGCCCGCGAATGCAATGAACACACCCTGCGTTTCGGGAGCGTAGCTGCTCCAGGTGTTGTACTTTTCAATGTAGAAACCCAAATTGTCTGTAAGAACCGGGCCGTGCAACGGGCAAATCGTTTTGACTTCAATGCCGGCGAGCTTCTTCAAAACGCTCTGCACCTGCATGCCATATTTCCCGACGATGTTGATGTAGTAGCGTCTTGCTTCGTTCACCCAGTCTTCGCCGAGCTTGCCTGAAAGTCCGAATGTGCCGAACGCATCAGCAGAGAACAAGATTTTTTCGGATTCGTCGTAGCTGAGCAAGACTTCGGGCCAGTGGACCATCGGGGCGGCGATAAACTTTAGCGTGTGCTTGCCGAGCGAAAGCGTGTCACCATCCTTGAGCGTGAACGTCTTTGTGCCTTCCGGGAGCTTGACGAACTGCGGAATGAACGCAAGCGCCTTTGCGGATGCGGCAATGGTTGCGTCCGGGTATTTTTTGATGAATTCGAGAAAGCCACCGGCGTGGTCGGGTTCCAAATGATGGACAATCAGGTAGTCGGGCGTTTTGCCCTGCAATGCATTTTCAACATTTGACAACCATTCACTTACTTTGTGTGCGTCTACGGAATCCGTGACCGCAATCTTCTCGTCAAAAATCACGTAGGAATTGTAAGAGACTCCATCAGGAACCTTGTACTGCCCTTCAAATAAATCAATCTCGCGGTCATCCACCCCAACGAACTTAATGCTATCACTAAAATTAGGAACGATCATTTTTCTACCTCTTATTTTTAATTTCACTCATCGCGTCATTCTGAACCCCTGAAAGGGGTGAAGAACCCAGTTAATTCATGTCTATGCATTACGAGACTTTACTGGATTCTTCGGGGCGTGCCCCTCAGAATGACGATTTTGCGTAGTTAAAACCTTAATAATATATAACAAAAAATTACTTCTTGTTTTTGCGTTTCTTGAAGTCCGTGCCAAGGATGCGCAAAATAGTTTTTTTCTATATTGCAGTTCGTTTAAAAAACGATTAAAACAAAAAAGGAATATCATGCCAGCTTTTGATCCAAATGCGAAAAAGATGCTGATTTCGGGCAACGAAGCCATTTCCCTTTCCATGCGTCATTGCAATGTGCAGCTTGCCGCAGGTTATCCGGGAACTCCGTCCACCGAAATCTTGGAAGATTACTCTGAACTGGGTGGCTATGCCCAGTGGGCTCCGAACGAAAAGGTCGCTGCCGAAGTCGCTCTCGGTGCCGCTTTTGGTCATGCCCGCAGTGTTGTCACCATGAAGATGGTTGGCTTGAATGTGGCAAGTGATGTTCTCTATACTGCAACTTACACGGGTGTCGATGGCGGCATGGTGTGGATTGTTGCCGATGACCCGGGTCAGGGCAGCTCCCAGAACGAACAGGATACGCGTAACCACGCTAAGGCATCTGTTTGCCCGATGTTCGAACCGTCCAACTCTCAGGAAGCCTACGATTTCTTCCGCATCGCCATGCAGACGAGCGAAAAATTCAAGATTCCTGTCATCCTCCGCATGACCACCCGCGTGGACCATTCCAAGTCTATCGTCGTGCCGAAGGAAGAACTCCCGGCAATGGTGCCGAACTTTGAACGCAACATCGCCCAGCACGTGATGGTGCCTGGCTTCTCGAAGCCGGCTGGCCGTCGCCTCCGCGCCAAGATGGACGAAATGGAAGCCTGGAACGTTGCCGAAGGCCCGAACAAGGTCGAAATGCGCAGCGCAGATTTCGGTATCATCGTGAGCGGCATCAGCTACCACCACGTTCGCGAAGCCGCCCCGGAAGCTAGCATCCTCAAGCTCGGTATGACCTACCCGCTTCCGATGCAGCTCATCAAGGATTTCGCCAAGAAGTTCGAAGGCAAGCGCCTCATGGTCATCGAAGAAAACGACCCATGGCTTGCTGAAAACATCAAGGCCGCTGGCATCCAGTGCGAAAGCAAGTTCGACCCGATTTTCCGCTTTGGTGAACTCGATGTGAACCGAGTCCGCCGCATTATCGCTGGCGACAAGAACCCGGATCCGGTTCCGGTCAAGGGCAAGCCGCCTATGCTCTGCCCGGGCTGCCCGCACCGCAGCTCCTTCGCAGTTCTCAAGGAACTCGACTGCATCGTCTCCGGTGACATCGGCTGCTACACGCTCGCCGCTCTCCCGCCGATCAGCGCCATGGACTACATGATTGACATGGGTGCCGCTATCGGTATGGGTATCGGCCTCCGCAACGTGCTCCCGCGCGAACAGGCAAAGCGCGTTGTCTCCGTGATTGGTGACTCTACGTTTGTTCACAGCGGTATCACCGGCCTTGTTGAAGCGGGTTACAACCGCCCGGAAACTGGCCACGTCGTCATCATTCTCGACAACAGCATCACCGCTATGACCGGTCAGCAGGAACACCCGGGTACGGGCCGTCACCTCGACCACACTCCGGCATACAAGATTGACTACGGTGCTATTGCAAAGAACGCCGGTTTTGACAATGTCTACGAAGTGAACCAGGTCAAGGAACCGGAAGAATTCAAGCGCCTCGTGAAGGAATCCCTCGAAAAGGACGAACTCACGCTCATCATCGCGAAGAGCCCGTGCATTCTCGCTCTCAAGAGCATCCTCGCTTGGGACAAGGCTAACAAGGAAAAGGCAGAAAAGGCTCTCGCCGAAGCAGAAGCCGCTGCCAAGAAGAACGGTAACATTTAATAGAGAGGTTGAATAATTATGAGCGTAATTAACGTTAAATTTGCAGGCCTCGGTGGCACAGGTGTTATCAAGGCTAGTGACGTGATGGCCGAACTTGTTTTCGAACAAGGTTACGATGTGAAGAAGGCCGAAGTCCATGGCATGAGCCAGCGCGGTGGTTCCATCGCTTCTGACGTTCGCTTTGCAAAAGATGAAGAAGTTCAGTCCCCGATGATTCCGTGCGGCGAAGCCGACTACCTCGTCGTCTTTGACGAAACGCAGGTTGTCGTGAACGAAGCCTACATGAAGCAGGGCGGCGTGCTCCTCACGCCGGCGGACATCGATGTTTCCAAGCTCGAAAATGTGAAGGCTTTGAACGTCGCCATGCTCGGCAAGCTCTCCAAGTACTTCGACTTCACCGTGGACCAGTGGCTCGTCGCTTTGAACAAGCTCTTTGCCGAAAAGTTCCACGAAGGCAACAAGAAGGCATTCATGCTCGGCCGCGAAGGCTAATTGCTTACCGTCATCCTGAACGAAGTGAAGGATCCAGTAACATTTCAAAAGGACTGCCCCCGCGCAGTCCTTTTTTCTGTATAGTGCATCTCCCCAAGAAAATCGCCCAATTTCCCTCAAATTTCTGCGAAAACCCCAATTCCCGCCCCTTTTTATTTGTAATTTGTATTCGTGGCACAATTTTTGCAGAACATTCGATGCATTCAAAATGCGCTTGTGCCGGCATCTTGCCCGGCGACATCCCGTATTGCATTCCGCGCATCTCGCAGAGCCTCCCGCTTGTGGGGCGTTTTTGCGTGTGCCATTTTGGCCGCATTTTTGCTCGGTTGCGAAGAAATCGAAGAACCCAAGCCCTGGATTCGTGTCGAGCGCCCGCAGATGCTTTTTACCGATACGACGCTTCTCGACAGCTACGACAAGGGCGTGCTCAACTGGCGCCTGAAAACCGCTTATCTGGAACGCTGGGCTGACAAGGAAATTGTGACGGTGCGTCCGGTGTTCGTGGACATTTACGATTCCATCGGCGAGCGTGTAGCATTCTTGCGTGCGGACTCCGGCAGTCTCGACATGACGTTCACGTACGTTTACGCTTACGGTCACGTTTATGCGCTGACTCCCAAGGGCGCCTCGGTCCGTGCCGATTCGCTCCTCTGGAACAAGAAAGATAATTTGGTCAGAACCGCAAGCTATGTGCGCGTTGTCTCCGAAGATGGCGACGTGTTGCAGGGCGTTGGTTTTGAAAGCGATGCGCAGTTCGACAACTGGAAAATCCTTTCGAACGTGACGGGCATTTTCCAGGATGCGGCAAAGCGCATGAAGGATGAAGACAAACGACAGGCTGAGGCGGAACGTCTCAATAATCCTCCTTCTTCGTCTTCTCGTGCGGTACCAGCGTCAAAGCCTGTTTCGTCGTCTTCTTTGGCGAAGCCTCGTAAAGGTGGTTTAGCAGGGTTGCCTTTTATGCAAAATAAAGCGGGGAAGCCGTGATGAATTTCCGCGCATTTCTCTCCATCGCCTCGTTGGTTTTGGCGTCTACTCTCGCGTTTGCGCAGTCTTCTCCGCTTATTATGTACCATGCTGATAACCTTGAAGTGTCTCGCAAGCGAGGTACGCTTTTGCTGTACGGAAATGTCCATTTCGTACATGATAGCGTCGCGTTCAAGACGCAGCGCGCTTCCTGGAACCGCAATACCGAAACAGTTGAGTGCAATGGCGGTTTTCTCTTCACGCATCCGTCTGGCTTTGTCCGGGCGAAAAACGGCTCTTATCAGAAGCGCAGTGAAATCGCAATTGCTTCTGGCGAAGTAAGCGCCGGTGATTCTGCGGGCAACTATTTAATGACGGGCCAGTATTTAAAGTATGACCGCAAAGAAGACATTGTTTCAATCCCGATGTCGCCACGCCTTTATCAGTACGACAAGCAGAAGAACGGAAAAATCGATACGGTAACGATTGAATCCCGTTCCCTTATTTACGATAAAAAGAATAGCTTTGCACAAGCTTATCAAGACGTGAAGCTCACGCAGAAAGATCTCGTGGTCACTTGCGATACGGGTTACTTTAATCGCAAAGACAACTGGCTTAGCATGAAGGGCCACCCGACGTGCGACATGAAAAACTACCATCTTACGGGAGATTCCATTTTTCTCGTGCTTGATGAAACGGGCAAAATGCTCAAGTCGGCCCTTGTCATTCGTAATGCTCATGGCATCCAGCATGAATCCCCGAAGCACGGCAACCCTGGCAACGTGACTGAAGCTTTTGGCGATACGCTTTACTGCGAATTCAAGAAGGGAAAAATTGAGCGTCTTTACGTGAACTTGAATGCAAAGGGATTTTTCTACGAAACGGACTTGAAGGATTATCGCAACTTGATGGACGGTGACCGTCTAGATTTGTATTTTAAAAAGGGGCGCATGGATCGCGCTGTTGTTTCGGGCAAGGCGCAGAGCACCTACTTCTACGTGAAAAAGGATAGGACAGTCTCTGGCAAGAACGAGGCGGCGGGCGACACGATTCACATCTTGTTCGATGCCCAGAAGAATGCGGTAAAGTCGCTCAAGCTCATGGGCCGTAAGACTAACGCTAGTGGGCGATTTATCGATCTGGAAAAGGAAAACCGCAATAAAGAAAAGGCAAGGCAGGATTCTTTGGCGAAGCTTGATTCTCTTTCGGGGAATGCTTCAAAAAAGGTTTATACTGCAGCCGATACGGCCAGGTTTGAAAAGGCTTTTGGCGGTAAGAATTTTAAGGGCCTTTTCGATCGACGGAGAAGAAGAGCGAAACAGGACGGCGAAACTGCGAAAACGGAGGACGCACAGTGAAAAATTTGGTTAGCACGATACGCACCGACAAGCTGCGCAAGATTTATGGCCATCGCCAGGTGGTGAGCGACGTCTCCATTCAGGTTTCGCAGGGTGAAATCGTCGGGCTGCTGGGTCCGAACGGTGCCGGAAAGACGACTACGTTCTACATGATTGTGGGCATGGTCCGCCCGGATGCCGGCCACATCTTTTTGGACGATATCGAGATGACGGACAAGCCGATGTACAAGCGCGCCCGCCTCGGCGTGGGCTACCTTCCGCAAGAAGCTTCCATCTTCCGCAAGCTCTCCGTTGAAGACAACATCATGGCGATTCTCGAAACGCAGGACATGAAGCGTGCCGAGCGCAAAAAGAAGCTGGAACAGCTCCTTGAAGAATTCAAGATCACGCACATCCGCAAGACAAAATCCATGAGCTGCTCCGGTGGTGAACGCCGCCGTCTTGAAATTGCACGTGCGCTTGCAAGCGACCCCTCGTTCCTTTTGCTCGACGAACCGTTTGCGGGTATTGACCCGATTGCCGTTGCCGATATCCAGTCCATCATTTCGGAACTCAAGGACCGCGGCATGGGCGTACTCATCACGGACCACAACGTGCGCGAAACGCTTTCGATTACGGACCGCGCTTACATCATGTACAAGAGTCAGGTGCTCACGGAAGGTTCTTCGGAACATCTGGCCAAAGACCCAGAAGCGCGCCGCATTTATCTCGGTGATTCTTTCCGCTTGGATTAGGAGTTTTTATGAATCTTGGGATGCAGGCAAATATCGGACAGACGCAGGAGCAGACGCTATCACCTGCGCTTCTCCAGTCTGTGAAGATGCTCCAGAAAACATCGCAGGAACTGGAAACCGCTATCAAGGAAGAAGTCGAAGTCAACCCGCTTTTGGAAGTGGACGATGGCGACTTTGACGATCAGGAAGTTCCCGTGGACAAGGACCCGGAAGAACTCGATCCGCGCGCAAATGATTCCAGTGAATTCCCCGATGATATCGAGGATATGGCTCGTGGCTCCCTGGACGATACTGCCGATGTCGATAGCAGTTATCTTGACGGTGAATCTACGGATGTGAATTGGGATAGCTATTTGGGCGATGGCACATCGTACGATGACGCGCCGTTTAACGATTTGAATTCAGGTTCGAAGGACCCGGACGAGGATTGGGACCGCCCGATCAAGGACGTGGGCAAGAGCTTGCAGGAACAGCTCGAAGACCAGCTCCGCCTCTGGAACGGCACCCGTGAATTGCAGGAACAGCTCCAGGAAAATGGCGTTACCGAAGAGCATTTCCGCAAGTTGGTCCAGTACCTCATCAACTCCATTAACGATGACGGGTTCCTTTGCGATTCCAGTCGCGAAGGTGAATCCGAGGCGATGGTCGTCCAGTCGGACGACAAGTATATTGACGAGATTGAGCGCGTACTCCGCGGGGAACTCAAGCTCGAAGACGCGAGCCTCCCGGTGCGCGAGGCGGTTCACGTTTTGCAGTCCTTCAAGCCGAGCGGCATTGGTGCCCGCGACCAGCGCGAATGCTTCCTGATCCAGGCGTACGCAATTCCGAATTTCCCGAGCCTCGCTATCCGCATTCTCGAGAAGGAATACGAGAACCTCTTGCAGCTCCGCTATGCAAAGATAGCGAAGGCCCTGAGTGTTTCCGCCGATGAAGTCAAGACCGCTGTCGCAAGCCTCTCACGTTTGCGCCCGCATCCGGGATTCCAGCTTTCGCATTCGTATTCGCACATCATCAATGCGGACTTGAAAGTTGTCGAAAAGAAGGGCAATTACGAAGTCATCTGTTTCAAGACCAAGATGCAGAAGTCGCTCCGCATCAACCAGACGTACAAAGCGATCCTCACGGATCCGTCTGCATCCAAGCAGGACAAGGAATACGTGAAGGCGCAGCTTGCGAAGGCGACAGACCTCATCAAGGCGGTCGATAACCGCTTCTCGACGATTGAGCTTGTGATGCGGGCGATTGTCAAGCGCCAGCGCGGATTCTTTGAAAACGGCCCTGCATTCCTCAAGCCGATGATCCTCCAGGATGTCGCCGACGATGTCCATTTGGCGGTGAGCACGGTGCAGCGCGCGACCGACCAGAAGTACGTGGAAACGCCTTATGGCATGTACGAACTTAAACAATTCTTTACGTCCGGTGTCAAGCAGGGCACGGCCCCGGATGCCGAAGAAGTGGGTTCCGCGCAGATTATCGACGCCATCAAGACGCTTATTGACGAAGAGGACAAGTCTTCTCCGCTTTCCGACCAGGACATCAGCGACGAGCTTCTGAAGCAGGGAATCAAGGTAGCGCGCCGTACAGTCGCCAAATACCGCGAAAAAGAACTCAAGATTTTGCCTAAAAATCAAAGAAAACGGTAAAAAAGGCGTTTTTTGGGCGGTTCGCCATAGCAAATATTCCAAGATGGAACGATTTTTTTTGCAAAATCCAATTTAGTTGTGGATTTTTGAAAAAAAAAGATGTATATACTTTAATTGCGGAACGGAAGTTCCAAACTGTTTTATTTCGTTAAAATATCTTAACATTAACATACGGAGGTTCATTATGGATATTCAGTTTTCTGCTCGTCATTTTAACGCATCTGCAGGTCTTCAGGACCGTATTCAGGAAGAAATGGATAAGTTGGCCAAATTTTACCCGAATATCACTAGCGCCTCTGTAATTCTTGACCATGAAGTCGAACACCAGCGTCATTGCGAAATTTCTGTCAATATTACAGGTTCTGTCATTGTCGCTTCTGCCGACGAGGAGAACATGGGCAAGGCAGTCGATGTGACGCTTGAACGTATCAAGGTCCAGCTCAAGAAGGCCAACGACAAGCAGAACGATCATAGGGCTCAGCCGGTTTCCGAACTCACGTAATGGCTGATAGATTGAAAGATATCAAGATCCTGCACCGGGAACGCTTCCCGGTGCGGGACTTTTTTATCCGCTATGGCAAGGACTTGCAGTTGGTACAGCACTGTCCCGACGAAGACATGGAATCTTGCATTGAAGAAAGCGGAATTCACCGCCCTGGCCTTGCCATGGCTGGTTATACGAAAGTTTATAGTTCGCAGCAGATTCAGGTGATTGGCCACACGGAGTGGAATTACCTGGAATCGGTCGGTCCTGAAGCGCGAGCGAAGATTTTTGAAAATTTGTCTGTGTTCCGTGCCCCCATGTGGGTCGTGACGCATGCGCAGACTCCGCACGATGAACTTAAGAATATGTGCAACCGATTGCACATCCCGCTGTTCTCAACAACGCTCCACACGTTTGAATTTTTCAAGATGAGCCAGAGAATCCTCGACGAGTTCTTTGCGCCTCATGCAATTATTCATGGAAGCCTTGTGGATGTCTATGGCGTGGGCATGCTCTACGTGGGCGACAGTAACGTCGGTAAGTCTGAATGTGTCCTGGATCTTGTCGAAAGCGGACACCGTATGGTGGCCGATGACGTTGTCCACATCAGTCACGTGGGTAAGTCTATTATTGGCCGTCCGGACCCCTTGATCCGCCATCACATGGAAATTCGCGGTGTCGGCATTCTGGATATCCGCTCGATGTTCGGTATCCACGCGATTCGAAAAGTCAAGAAAATCGAAATGATTGTTGAACTCCAGCCGTGGCGCCAGGATGTTTCTTATGAACGTACTGGACTCAACGAAATGGAAGAAAACATCATGGGCGTGAACATCCCGAAAGTCGTGTTGCCTGTGGCTCCCGGCAAGAACATGACCGTGATTTCAGAAGTCATTGCGATGAACGCCCTCATGAAAATGAGCGGCCAGAACGTAGCTCAGGATTTTAACGAGTCTTTATTGCAAAAGATCAAAGCTAAGGCAAAGGGTGAGTTTACCGATGATTTGCTAGATTTTAATCCGCAGAACTGGTCTTTCTATGAATAGTTTGCTGTTTAAAATCAAGAAAAACTTTGTCGCAAGTTTCATCTTTGTCGTTATCGTGGTTTCGTGTGGGCTTTTGGCCTATTTTTTCCATCCGGCAAGCCCGTATCGCGAACGCTATACGTTTGTGGTAAAATACGAGACCATCGGTACGCTTTCTCCAGGCAACCTTGTACGCGTCCGTGGCATTGCTATGGGCGAAATAGTCGATGTCAAGCTCACTGAAGAAGCTGTCTATGTTTCTGCTCGAGTGCTTGCTGAAGCTCGAATCCCTGTGAACTCTGAATTCCGACTCGTGACGGCGGGCCTCATGGGCGAACGCGAAATGAGCATCATCACCGGGAACTCAAGCAAGCTCGTTGCCGAAGGCGATACCGTGAAAGGCCTTTATGACGAAGGCACTGCGGGCATCACGAAGAACCTTGCAGAGGTTTTCAAAGATATTGGCGATGTCAAGCAGACACTTACGGATTTCTATGATTCGATGACTGTAGGTGAGGCGGGCAAGCGGATGGACCGCGTGGCGAAAAAAGCGACAAGGATTGTTCGCGTGACGAAGGCCGATGTCCGCAAGTGGAAATCCCTCGTAGACGAATTGCTCGACGGTTATCATGAAGCGGGTGAGAAGATTGAATCTTCCTTGCGGGAGCTTTCGGACCGTGGCGGCGAGACCGCTGCAAAGGCGAACGAAGCTTTGGACCGCGTACGTGCCTTGATGGACCGTATTGATGTTTCGAAAAACGCAGCTGTTGCCGTTATTGCGAAATTTGATGAAAGCGATGGTACTGTAAGCCAGTTCCGCGACGAGACTTCTAGGCTGAATAAAGATCTTGATAACCTAAAAAAAGATTTTGAAGCGATGCTCAGCGGCGTCAAAAAAGACGGCCTCAAGCTTAACGTGGACATTTTTTAGTAGACAGTAGATCGATTTATCAACATTTTTTTTGAAAAAATAATATTTTAATTGTTCTTTTTTGTAAAAAAAAGATAATTTAAAGCGGTGCTTATCACAGTGTAACTCACAAAGAAGGAGTTTAATATGGCTGAGAAGAAACCCGTAAAGATGAGCGATGCTGATCTTAAGT
This sequence comes from Fibrobacter sp. UWB4, assembly GCF_002210345.1. Lineage (NCBI taxonomy): Bacteria > Pseudomonadati > Fibrobacterota > Fibrobacteria > Fibrobacterales > Fibrobacteraceae > Fibrobacter > Fibrobacter sp. UWB4. Next base: position 55,034 of record NZ_MWQI01000007.1, read on the forward strand.
TCTTTGAAGAAATGCTTTTGGAGAAAAGGCGCGAGCTTGTGACCGCCCAAAGTGAGTCCGAAAAGGCTAATGTGTTCCAGGGCCAAAAATCCCAGTCTGGTGACGGTGGCGATTCTGATGGTGCCGATTCCGCGACGGACTACAATTCACTTGAGACTAATTTCTCGTTGGCTGCCCGCGAAGGCAAGTACCTTGTTTACCTTGAAGAAGCTCTCAAGCGCATCAAGAACGGGACGTTTGGCGTTTGCAAAATTTGTGGACAGCTGATTCCGAAGGCAAGGCTTATGGCCGTGCCGACTGCTACCAAGTGCGTGAACTGCAAGGAAGAAACCAAGAAAAAGGAAATCCTTGACAACCGCATGGAAATGGCCAAGATGTTCGCTGAAGCCCAGCGCAAGGAAATGCTCCGCAAGGCCTCCGGCCGCTAATTTGTCATTCCCGCCGGAGCCTGTGCTGAGCGCAGTCGAAGTAAGCGGGAATCCCCTTTTTAAAAAAAAACGACCCGTACGCGGGCCGTTTTTGCATTCTTGTCAAGCCCGCCTCCGAGCGGGCTTCTCCTTTTATCCAGAAATCGCGCCGAAAAACGTGTCCGCGAGCGTTGCGCGGAATGCGTGAATCCTGTCGGCGTTCGGTTCGCGGTGCGGATAAGTGAAGTTGCTGAGGAGAATGATGGCGCCTCCCTTGTCCGGGTCGGCGACGATGCTTGCGCCCGTGAAACCTGTCTTGCCGAATGCTTGCGGCGAGACCTTTGTGCCCATGAACTTGCTTGTGTGCAGCTCCCAGCCGAGTGCGGTTTCTGCTCCGACGCTATCGGCGAGGGCGTTGTGGCTCACGATGTCCAGGATCCCGGCAGGGGCGATTTGCTTACCTTCGAATTTGCCGTCCATCAGAATCATCTTCACGAATTTCAGAAGGTCGGGTACACAGCTGAACATGCCGGCACTCCCGACGGGGAACAGCTTCTGCAATACCCAGGCGCTTTCGTCGTGGACTTCGCCCTGGATTTCGCGGTGGCGGAATTCGCAAAGCTCAGTCGCCGCAATTTCTGATTTTGGAACGCGCGTGAGCGGATTGTAGCCCGAGCGCGTCATGCCGAGCGGCGTAAAGAACCTTTCGTTACCTTGTTCCTGCAAGTTCTTGCCTGTAAGTCTCTGCAACAAAATGCCGAGCAGTACGCTTGCTGGGTTTCCGTAATTAAAGATGGTTCCTGGAGCGGCATCGAACTGGTACGTATAAAGTGCGTCCAGGATTCCTTCGGGCGAGAGCGTCCTAAGCGTCTTCATCGGCACACGGTAATCGAGGCTGTGCGTGAGCAAGTGCGAAACGTAAATCTCGTCGCGGTAGTTTGTCTTAAGTTCCGGGATGAAGTCGATGACTTTTGCGTCGATGGAGAGCTTGCCTTCGAGAATGTACGAGAGCGCAAGCGTCGATGTGGGGCAGACCTTTGTGAGCGACGCAATGTCGAAAACCGTGTCTTCGGGAGTGTTTAGCGTGACTGTATTGCTTGTGCCGTCCGGGAGCAAGTAGCCTACGACGGCCTTGTCAAAAATATCTTCGGATTCTGCGTTCTCTAAAAGTTCAAATATTTTCTCGGAAATCTGCATTTTCGCCCCGGCAAATTTTGCCACAAATAAAAAAAGGGCATCTCCTACGGTGCGAACACTCGAAACTACTATTTTACAATGATAGCAGCGCCTCGGGGATTTGTTTTTCGCGTCGATGCGCGCCTAAACTGAACCACAAGAGCAACGAGCTGATTTATTCCTGTTAGATCGGGTGTAAAATCCGTGGGATGCCCACGTATAATATATGTTTCTTAAAAGGCAAAAACAAGGGAGAAAATGAAAAAAATCTCGGCACAAAATACCGAGATTTCGAATGTGTATTAAATGTATCTGTTGAGCCTAAACTTGGTTGTCGGCTTTAGGGAGCGCTTCGTCCAGCTGGAGCGAAAGTTCTCTAATATCTTTATCCATCAGGTCATGATACGATTTGGCTTTGCGTAATTGCTTACGCAGCTCGACAATTTCGGAAGTGAGTTCCACAGCCAGCAAGCAAAGCTGCTTTTTCATTTCCAGTTTAAATTTCGAGGAATTATCGAGACGACTTTCGATGAAATCGACGATTTCCTTCAAGTCCGTATCGGGCAAGTCTGTGCGGATGTGGATGCGTTCTTGAGCGACGTTAATGCTGACTGATCTAAGTGTCTCGTTTGCCATATTATTTCATTCCTACGCCGAATGGATCGTTATCCAACAACCACCTTAGCCGAAAAAACCGGGTTGCGAGCCTCCATTGCTCGCGAACAGGTCTGGGGTTTCTTCCTGAGGTTTGTTTTCTGCCTGTTGAGCAGGGGCTTCTGCCTGTTCTGCTGCCGGCTCGTTGATATTGATTTCGGTGCCGAGTTCGTTTTCGATCGTAGAAAGGAGCTGCTGGAACTTGCTCTGGGCTTCGGCGATTTCGTTGCCCTGGTTCTGGACCTGTCCGTTGAGGTTGTCGATGATGTCGTTCTTTTCAGCGATCTGTCCGTTGAGGCAATCAATGATGTTGTTCTTTTCGTCCATCTGGCCGTTCAGAGAATCAATGATGCTGTTCTTTTCGTTGACCTGACCGTTGAGAGCGTCGATGATGCCGTTCTTTTCGGCGACCTGTCCATTGAGGGAATCAATGATGCCGTTCTTTTCGGCAACTTGGCCGTTAAGGGCGTCAATGATACCGTTCTTCTCGCTGATCTGGCCGTTCAGGGAATCAATGATGCTGTTCTTTTCGTTGATCTGACCGTTGAGGGAATCGATGATGCCGTTCTTTTCGGCGACCTGTCCATTGAGGGAATCAATGATGCCGTTCTTTTCGGCGACTTGGCCGTTAAGGGCGTCAATGATACCGTTCTTCTCGTTGACTTGGGCGTTCAGGTTGTCGATAATGCCGTTCTTCTCGTTGATAGCTTCGTCCTGGGCGGCGGCCTGGTTGGCTCTTGCATTGAGGGCGGCTTCGTAGTCGGCGATCTTTGCGTTGGCGGAGTCCAGCAGGTTTTTCTGGTCTTCTGCCTGAGCGTTTTTGCTTTCGAGAAGCTGCTTGAGTTTGGCGTTTTCTTCACGCAGGGCGCGTACTGTTCCGAGGACGCTTTCAACCTTCTGCGACAACAAGTTCATGTTTTCGAAATTCATTATTTCTCCATATTTGGCGGGGTGCGAAATTTACTATGTAAGATATATAAAATTTTCTTGTAACTAGAGTGTGATGAAATGTAAAATGACCTTTGTATTATAGATTTTTTGGATCCTAATTGAGAAAAGGGAATTGCCTGATTTTAATGGGGCGCGACAATATAAAAAATTAAATAGATTTGAAATTACATGATTCCAGTAAGTGAACACATTGAGCGGCGACTGGCGGAACTCCCTCTGCTGCCTGGGGTGTACATCATGAAGAACGCCCAGGGGAAGATTATATATATAGGGAAGGCGAAGGTCCTGAAAAATCGCGTGTCGAGCTATTTCGACGGCAGTGACCATGCCGGCCACCGTGCGGCGACGCTCATGCTCCCGTATATTCGCGATATTGAGTGGATTATCACGGAGAGCGAAACCGAAGCGCTCATCCTGGAAGCAAACCTCATTCGAAAGCATACGCCTAAGTACAACGTATTGCTCAAGGACGACAAGCATTTTCCGTATCTGGCGTTCTCCGTGAACGAGCCGTTCCCGAGACTGTTTCTGAGCCGCTCCGTGAAGAAGGACGGCTGCCTGTATTACGGGCCTTATATGAGTTCGCGCATGATTCGCCAACTGCAAGACATTGCGGCGAGGCTGTTCCAGATTCGCGAATGCAAACTGAAGTTGCCACTCAATCGGCCGGTGCGCCCTTGCCTCAATTACCACATTGGGCGTTGTGGCGCTCCGTGTGCAGGTCTTGTGACACGTGAAGAATACCAGAAAAAAGTGGCGCAGACGCAGATGCTTTTGGGCGGCAAGCGAGATGACCTGATTCAACTTTGGGAACGCGAAATGCTTGAGGCGAGCGAACGCATGGATTTTGAGACGGCGGCGAAAAAACGCGATGCGATTCAGGCGCTCAAGGCGACGAGTGCGCACCAGAAAACGGACGTGTCCGATGCTAGCCTCTGCGTGGATGTGCTCTCGCTCAAGCGTAACGGCACGATGGCTGCTGCTGTGATTTTCGAGTACCGTAATGGAGTGCTTTGTGGGCGCCGCCACTACCGCCTGGAATGCAAGCTCGAAGACGACGAGACGGAAATTTTCCGCCAGATGGTGGTGCAATGGTACATGGATGTGGAATTTATTCCGGGCGAAATTGCGACGGATGTGCCGCTCCCGACGGACATGGCGGAGCGTGAGTCCATTGAACAGGCGCTTGCATCCAAGACGACGCATAAGGTCGTGCTCACGAATCCGCAGCGCGGCGAAAAGCTTGGATTCTTGAAACTTGCCTCCGCGAATGCCGACATGATTCTCGTGGAAATGCGCGCCGAAGTGCAGAAGTATAGCGAAATCGACAGCAGCGTTTTCGAACTGCAAAAAGTTCTCGGTTTAAAGAAGACTCCTTTCCGCATCGAATGTGTGGATATTTCGCATTTGTCCGGTACGAACACGGTTGCAAGCCTTGTGGCGTTCAAGAACGGGCGCCCCGACAAGAGCAATTACCGAAAGTTTATTATCAAGACTGTAACAGGTGTTGATGACTTTGCGAGCATGCGCGAAGTGATGACCCGTCGCATCCGCCGTCTGGAAGAAGAAGGAATTCCAATGCCTGACTTGTGGGTGTGCGATGGCGGTAAAGGTCAAGTCGATGCCACGATGCAAATTTTAAAGGAACTCGGTCATGATAAGGACTTGCCGCTGATCGGGCTTGCGAAGCGCCTCGAAGAAATCGTGTTCCCCGATGACCGCAAAAGCATCGTGCTGCACCGTACAAGCCCCGCGCTAAAGCTTTTGCAGAATGCCCGCGACGAGGCGCACCGATTCGCCATCACGTACCAGCGCAGCAAACGCAAAAAAGATCTCGAAGTCGAATGGCTCAAGATGCCGGGCGTCGGTCACGAAACACGCGTCAAGATTCTGAGCAAGTACAAGAGCGCCGAAGCATTCATGGACGCCCCGCTTGAAGACATCATTGATTTGCTCGGCAAAGTCCGCGGCACAAAGCTCCGTGAACAAGTCGCTGAATACTGCGCCGGCGGCGATTCTGTCGAGGACTCTGTCCCCGTTGAAATTTCTGACGAACAAGATAACGATTGATTTGTCATGCTCGCCACCTTTGTCATCCCGGACTCTGTTCTGGGAGGGCATCTCCCTTTCATGACGAGATGGAGAATCCCGATTAAATCGGGATTGACAAAAATGCGGCAACAAAGCTGTGAAGGTAAACTTTTGTAAATGTAAAATTTGTTAAACGCGGTTTGAAATCATCAAGACTTTTTTACTAAGTCGCAAAATTATTTTTTAAAGGAATAATCTATATTAGGTTTTGAATTTTCAATTAAAGGGGGCCCCGCGAAGGCCCTATTCTAAGAGGACTCAAATGATTGGATTGAAATCGATTGCTAGAACGGCCTTGGTGCTTTCGGCAACTGGCGCACTTTTTGGGTGCGGTAGCTCATCGCAAGACGAGCTTGCCAGCGGTTCCTTGCCGCGTCAGGAAACGCTCTATTTGTCTGGGCAGCAGAATGATGCTCCTGGTACGTTCAACCCCCTTGCAGAAAGCTGGATGACTACCTGGCCTGTGAGTGGTCGTTTCAACTTGATGTACGAACCGCTTCTCACCTACAACTCCTTGACGGGTGAAATCGAATCCCTCCTCGGTACGCTTGTGAACAAGAACAACGATAGCATCGTTGTTGACTTGAACCCGGCTGCAAAGTGGAGCGATGGTGAAAAGGTCACATCCCGTGACGTGAAGTTCATCTACACGATGGGCTCCATCAACACTAGCGAACAGATTTCCGCAATCCATGTCGATACTGTTAAATCCGAACCGGCAGGTGCAGTGGAACGCATTGCTTTCCTTATCAACAAGAAACAGCGCAACAACCCGCTTTCCGTTCTTGACTTGTTGCAGGCCATCCGTATTGTCCCTGCTCACGTGTTCGAACCGCTTATCGAAAAGCTCGGTTCCAAGGACGAAGTGAAGAAACTCCCGATGGACCAGAATCCGGTTGTTTCCGGCCCGTACGCTCTCCGCAGTGCCGACCCGAACAAGATTATTCTTGAACGCCGTGATGACTACTGGGGCAACGCCGCTCTCCACAATGGTCAGCTCCCTGCTCCGAAGTACATCGTTCATCCGATTTACAAGAACAACGAACATAACACCATCGCTATGCGTAGCGGCAACCTCGACGCTTCCCAGAGCTACATCCCGCGTATCAACCGCAAGGCTGGCGCTGGCGTACACACATGGCTCAATGAACCGCCTTACTTCTTGCCGGGTGCAATGCCGATGCTCATCATCAACACGATGAAGGAACCGCTTAACGACAAGCGCTTCCGCCGTGCTCTTGCAACCGCTATTGACTACATGGCTCTCCGCAAGTTCGCTGTGTCCGACTACACGGACCAGATCAAGCCGGGCCTCATCATGCCGACTAACCTCGAAGGCAAGTACATCAGCGACGAAGACCTCGCTAAGTATGGTGTCAAGCTCACCATCACGGACGAAAAGGAACGCGTCGAAACTGTGAAGCAGATGCTTTCTGAAGCTGGCTACAAGTCTGTCTGGAATAGCGACGGTACGCTCGACCACATGGAAAATGCCAAGGGCGAAAAGATCCCGACGATGTACATCACGAGCCCAAACGGCTGGACCGACTGGGAAGCTATGGTGACCATCGCTGTCGAAGGTATGCGCAAGGCTGGTATCGATATTCGTGAAGGCTTCGTGGATGGCGGTTCTTACTGGCCGGCCATGGGTCTCGGTAACTTCGACCTCATCATGCACAAGCCTGTCGCTGACGTGACTCCGTCTCTTCCGTGGAGCCGCTTCAACGAAATCATGGCAAGCCGCGACTGGCAGCCGCTTGGCGCCTGGGCTGGCGTGAACATTGGCCGTTACAACCAGCCGGGTACCGAAGGTTTCCGTCCGGAAGTCGACAAGCTCCTCAATGCTATCCCGCTCATGAAGAATGCTGATTCTATCGCAACTGCTTATCGCGAACTCAACAAGATCTTCATGGAAGATCAGCCGTCCATTCCGCTGGTCTACTTGCCGGAACAGTTCTATGAATTCAGCGACCGCGTCTGGACGAACTGGCCGACTGCTGAAAACCCGTATGCTCCTGCTCAGCTTCCGTGGGTGGCCTCGGGTACCAAGACCCTTTGGAATTTGAAGCTTGCTAAATAAAGGATAAAGGACTACCAATGCTTAAACAATATCCTATGCTACGTTATGTCCTGCAGAAGGCGTTCTGGTACTTGCTGACCTTCGTCTGCGCAGTGGCACTCAACTTTGCGTTGCCGCGTCTCGGCGACAACAACCCGGTTGACATCATCATGGGTCAAGCCGGTAAGGGCCTTTCTCCGACTGAAGCTCAGAAGAAGAAGGCTGAACTCCTCGTCTCCTTCGGTATGGCCGAAGTTGATGAAAATGGTAATGTTATCTATGAACCTGAAACTGATGAAAACGGCAACGTTGTCATGCAGAAGGTTCCCAAGCTCGACGAAAACGGCCAGCCGGTCGTGAACGTCGTCAAGGTCGTTGACGAAGCCGGCAATCCGGTGATGGTCGAACGCCAGAAGCTCGATGAAGCTGGCAATCCGGTCTTTGTTGAAAAGTCCCCAGTCGCTCAGAAGGGCAAGAAGGCTAAAAAGGCAAAGAAAGTCAAGAAGGCCAAGAAGGGTGCAAAGGTCGCTAAGGCAGCTGCAGATAAAGTCCCTGTCATGGAAAAGGTTCAGGCCGAACGTATCGATACAGTCATGGTCGATCAGCCGGTCATGAAGACCGATCCGAAGCTCGCTTCCGCTGTTTCCCAGTTCTTCCGCTATGTGGGCAACGTGTTCCACGGCGATCTCGGTCTCTCTTACCAGAACAACGAACCGGTGACGAATGTTATCAAGAAGTCCCTTCCGTGGACGCTTGCAATCCAGGCTCCGACGATTCTTCTCGGCTGGATCGTGGGTAACCTTCTCGGTGCCTTCGCTGCATACAAGCGCGGCATTTTCGACAAGGTATTCTTCCCGTGCGCCATGTTCTTAAACGGTGTGCCGTTCTTCGTGTTCGGTATGCTCTTGGTGGCTCTCTTCTCCATCACGCTCGGCTGGTTCCCGGCTATGGGCGCTTACAGCCCGGACATTCCGGAACTCACGTTCAGCTGGACTTGCTTCAAGAGCGTCAGCTGGTACTACGTGCTCCCGTTCTTCTCTGTGTTCCCGATTCTTCTTTCTGGTCAGGCAACGGGTATGCGTTCCATGTCCATTTACGAACTCGGTACTGATTACATGAAGTATGCAAAGTGGCTCGGTCTTCGCGAAGGCAAGATCATCAGCTACGTGTTCCGCAACGCTATGCTCCCGCAGCTCACTGGTCTTGCCCAGAGCCTTGGTGCCATGGTGGGTGGCGCTCTCATTACCGAAATGATCTTCTCTTATCCGGGTCTCGGTATGGCAATGCTCAATGCCATTCAGAAGAACGACTACGCAACGATTCAGGGCTGCACCTTGATGATCTCTACTTGCGTTCTCGTTGCAAACTTTGCAGTTGACGTTTTGATCGCTGTCTTTGACCCGCGTGTCAAGGCCGGTCTCCAGATGGGAGGTAAGTAATCATGGGTAAGCTTTTAAGAAACCTTCTCAAGTCCCCGATGTTCGTGATAGGCGTGTCCATCTTTGTGCTCACGCTCCTCATCGCCATCTTTGGACCTCTTTTCTACAACGTAGACACTCACGCTCGTGATATCGTCGCTGGCCCGTATGCAGGCTCTAGCTCTGCTCACTGGCTCGGCACCGACCACCTTGGCCGTGACTACGTGTCCCTCTTGATTGCCGGTCTCCGCAGCTCCCTCTACGTGGGCTTTGTTGCTGGTATCATTGCTACGACGATTGGTGTGCTTATCGGTTTGTTCGGCGGTTTCCGCGGTGGCTGGGTTGATGAAGTGCTCAACATGCTCACCAACATCTTCATCGTGATTCCGCAGTTCGTGATTCTCGTTCTTATCAGCTCCGCTGTTAAGGATGGCCGTTCCCTCACTTTGATTGGTCTCATCATCGGTCTTACCGCTTGGAGCTGGTCTGCCCGTGCCGTTCGCGCTCAGGCATCTTCTCTCCGTAGCCGCGACCACATTGCCCTTGCTCGCATCAACGGTGCATCGACTCTCACGATTGTGATCAAGCATGTGCTTCCGTACTTGCTCTCGTACGTGTTCATGGTGTTCATCATGCAGGTGTCTTCCGGTATCCTTTCCGAAGCCTCCATCTCCATGATCGGTCTTGGCCCTGTCGATTCCACCAGCCTCGGCATCATCTTGAACCAGGCTAAGGACAACGGTGCTCTCTCCGACTCCATCTGGATTGCATTCATCCCGGCAACGATCGTCGTTACCCTCACGGTGTTTGCTCTGTACTTGATTAACACTTCTATGGAAGGCGTCTTCAACCCGCGTCTGCGCAAGTAAGAGGTAAAAAATGTCTGATAATGTTTTTGAAGTTGACCACTTGGGTCTTTATTACCTCGGCCGTTTTGGAGACAAGACTCACGCTGTTACAGACGTGTCCTTCTCCATGAAGCAGGGGGAAATTCTCGGTATCGCCGGTGAATCGGGTTGCGGTAAGTCCACGCTCGTCTCTGGCCTTATGGGTATGTGCATTCCGCCGCTTTATCCGGAAACGGGTGACGTTCGCGTCAAGAGCGGTGACCACATGGAATCTCTCATGAACCGCAGCATCGAAGACGTCCGTGCAAACGTCCTCGCTCAGAAGGTCTCCATGATTCCGCAGGGCGCATTCAACGCTCTGAACCCGGTCCGCAAGATCAAGGATATCGCAGCCGACGTGATCGCTGCCCACCAGCAGCCCGGCAAGGCCATCGACATGAAGGAAGTCTACGACCGCCTTTGTGAACGTTTTGACTTGTTCGGTATGGACACGAAGCGCGTGTTGAACTCCTATCCGATCCAGCTTACTGCAGGTGAACGCCAGCGTTCCGTGATCGGTATCTCCACGCTTTTGAACCCGCAGATGGTGATTGCTGACGAACCGACTTCTGCTTTGGACGTTTCCACGCAGAAGGAAGTGATCAAGATGATTTTCGATCTCTTGGACAAGGGCATCTTCTCCACGATGATCTTTATTACCCACGAACTTCCGCTCCTCTACCACGTGGCAGACAACATCGCCATTATGTACGCAGGCGAAATCGTGGAAAAGGGTACTGCAGAACAGGTCGTCAAGGATCCGCGTCATCCGTATACGCAGGCCTTGATGGGCGCTATGCTCAGTACCGAGGCAAGCCAGCGTGGCCGCCATCCGGTGGCTATCGAAGGTGCTCCTCCTAGCCTCAAGAACAAGATTGTGGGCTGCCGCTTCGCTCCGCGTTGCAGCAAGGCATGCCCGGACTGCAAGAAGAATACCCAGAATCTCCGCATTGTCGGCGATCGTGACGTGAGGTGCGATTATGCAAAGTGATAAGCCCATTGTTTTTTCTGCCAAGCGCATCAGCAAGGACTTTGGTGCCGGCAAGAACTTGAAGACTGCCGTTAAGGACGTTTCTTTCGACATCTATGACGAAGAATTCATCTCCATCGTGGGTGGCTCTGGCTGCGGCAAGTCCGTGCTTGCCAAGATCATGCTCGGCCTTTACCAGCCGACTCGCGGTCAGTTCCTCTATCGCGACAAGCCGATCAAGAACCTGAAGGACCACTGGAACGAAGTCCAGTCCGTTTTCCAGGACCCGTTCGGCTGCTTCAACCAGTTCTTCACCATCAGAAGCCAGCTCGAAGACGCTCTCAACATCTTGAAGGACAAGCCCTCCAAGGAAGAAGTCCGTCGCCGCGTTGACGAAGGCCTCATGGCTGTGAACGTTACCCCGGCTGATATCGAAGGCAAGTATCCGTTCGAACTCTCCGGTGGTCAGATGCAGCGTATGCTTCTCGCCCGTATCTTCGCACTCCGTCCGAAGGTCCTTATCGCTGACGAAGCTACCTCCATGGTGGACGCCTGCGTTCGTGCAAACATCCTCGATTACCTCCGCAAGTTGAAAGACGAGCTGAAGATGACCGTGGTGTTCGTGACCCACGATATCGGTCTTGCAAACTACGTTTCTGACCGTATCTTCATCATGCACGACGGTAAGATCGTGAACCAGGGTACTCCTGCTGAAGTGCTCGACAACACGAACGAACCGCACACGCTCCGCTTGCTCGATGACATTCCGGAAGTCCACAAGACTGAATGGATCAAGAACAGCCATCGTTCTAAGAAATAAGCATCAGTTGGGGCTTGCCCCATCCAGTGCTATTCGAAAAGCCGCAGCTTAAAAGCTGCGGCTTTTCTGTATTGAGAAAAACTGGAGATAAAACTTGATTTTATGTTGTTTTAGCTGTGTTGAAATGTTGTTTGTTTCTTATGAAGTAAACTAATTCTTCTTTATTAGTATTAATTTGAACTGCAATAATAATATTGTAATAATAAAATAAGTAAAAATAGCTAGAAATCATAGCAAAGTATCATGTTATTTTATTAACATTTATTTTGTGATACGTTTGTATCATAAAATAGGAGTAAAACATGAATAAAAAAATGCTGACAATAACAGCAGTGGCGGCTCTTGTAGGAGGAACCGCTTCTTATGCAGCAACTTCTGATGACGTTAAGTCTACAGATAAAGAATGGGCCGATGAATCCGCACCGGCTACTTCTCGAATGAGCAATAGCGTTAAGAAGTTTGTTGAAGCCCAGAAGAGCAATGCTCAGAAGCGTAAGGTTTCTCTGAAGTCTGACGTTTTGGGTCGCCGTGGCGGTGCTCAGAAGGGCGCTCTGGACTACGCAATCAAGGATTCTGACGTTCAGAAGATGAAGGTTGTCATTAACGATGTCAAGACGAATGATATTCCGTTGCCGACTGTTAGTGGACGTTATGAATTCAACCCGAATACGAATCAGAAGGCTTACTGGCTGAATGGTACCAAGGTTAGCGAATCAGAGTATCTTTCGAAGGCTGAAAAGCGCGAGAAGAAGTACAATGATTCCAAGAAGACTTTTGTCTCGCCGCGTACGGCATACTTGACGGCTAGCGAAATTGAAAAGGAACTTGCAAGCAGCGAAACCAAGTACATCACTGAATATAAGGAAGTTGAACCAAACCTTTCTTATGGTTCTCAGGATTACAGAGATTATTCGTATATCCTTCAGAAGTCTGGTGTCACCAGTTATGCACATAACAATGGCGTTAAGGGCCAGGGCGTCGGCGTCTATTATAACGAAGGTGGCTGCCCTCCGCTTAGCTACGTGAATACAAGCTATTATACACGCTTGGGAACTTGCCCGGGTTATGCTACGCATGTTATTGGCGTTACGAGGGTCTTGCAGACTACCGCTCCTGAAGCTATGATTTATGGTATCGATGGCGTGAATTATCCGACGAACGTGAGCAACTACGCCCAGCCGATCATGATTGGCTCTCAGTCCTGGAGCTTTGTCCTGGATGATAATGGCTATACTTCTTATGATGCTGTTATGGACAACTACATCTATACGAACCGAGTTGTAGAATTTGTCGCTGCTGGCAATGGCGGCAGACAAAGCTATATCGGTTCTCCGAGTAGAGCATTGAATGCCATTTCTGTTGGCGCTGTCTCTCCGGTTGACAATATGTATGTTTCGTATTCGTCTTCCAAGAACTCGATTGCTCTGAATGACAAGCCTGAAGTGGCCAACTATACGAGCTTCCGCTTCCCGGGCGATGCTTCTTATACCGTTTCTGGTAAGACGTATAACGGCACCTTCAATGGTACAAGTGCTGCAACGCCGTTTATGGCAGGCATGACTGCTAACATGCTTTCTCAGCACCACTTCCTGTGGTGGCATCCGGAAGTTGTCAAGGCTCTCTTGATCGCTGGCAGCAAGTCCGTTGAAAATTCGGATTATGATGTTGACGGTTCAAGCCGCTTCTTGGCCGGCATTCCGCATTATTCCAGCTTCACCTGGTCTGATGCATATCGCTGGCGTTTCTGGCAGGGCGAAAACAACAGCAATTTCGATTCGAATAAAGAAATTGTCTTCACGGAATACAGCATCCAGAAGGGCAAGCATTACCGCCTTGCTATTTCCTGGTTGACTTCTGGTGAATATGCCTTGGCAAACAAGAATGTGGCTCAGGATATCGACTTGAGCGTCTGGCAGAATGGTACCCGTATCAAGAATTCTGCATCGGCCAAGAACCCGTACGAACTTGTTGACTTCGTGGCTCCGGAAGCAGGATCTATTGAAGTCCGCATCAAGCGTTTTGCTAACCGTTCTACAAGCGAAAAGGTCATTCTCGGCTACGCTTTCGTGAAGGTTGACTAAGCTTGTTCTCTTTTCGTTTTGAACAGCGATAAAACCCAAAAGGCCCGGCGATTTTTTCGTCGGGTTTTTTGTATAAATGAAAACCACCAGCTAGGCTGGTGGTTCAAAAGAGCCTTCTGGCGTTGCGTCCTCGGATAAAAAGAAATCCCTTGATTACTGTTGATATGCGGTCTGCCAACTGCATAACAATAAAATCAAAGGATTTCAAATGAATTATAGAAATAATAACACATTAGCTCATACATCGTGGAACTGCAAATACCATATTGTGTTTGCTCCTAAATTTAGAAGGAAAGTTTTTTACGGGGAGAAAAAGGTTGAAATCGGGGCAATCCTGAGAAAGCTTTGCGAATGGAAACAGGTCAATATTTTGGAGGCTGAGGTTTGCCCGGATCACGTTCACATGTTGGTCGAGATTCCACCCAAAGTGAGCGTTTCGGGTTTTGTCGGGTACTTGAAAGGGAAAAGTAGCCTGATGATCTACGAAAAGTACAAATCACTCCAGTTCAAATACCGTAACAGGGAATTTTGGTGTCGCGGCTACTATGTTGACACGACTGGTAAAAATACGGCAAGGATTGCAACGTATATTCAAAATCAGCTGAAGGAAGACCAGTACGGAGAACAGTTGACAATGCTGGGAAAACTATAGCCCGTTTACGGGCCGCCGGTAAGGAAAACTCGCAAGTGGCAGATCGTGTTACGCGACGTGACGCGTGGCTAGTATCCTAGGGCAGGGCCCGCATATGAAGAACCACCGGCTACGCCGGTGGGTTCCTTTTTGTGCTTAATTATATATATTCATTCTATGATATTTCATTTTTCTCGTTTAGGCTTTTGGGGGTGTGCTTCGCAGGCTGTTCTTTTGCTTGCGCTGTTCCAGTCGTCGGTTTTTGCAGCGGAACTTGTAAAGCAAAGTATAGACACGACCGATGCCATGCAGACGCTGTCAAATTTCGATCGCGGATTCTACACGCCGCAGGTGTTGCATATAAAGCCCTCGGGCGGTAAGCCGATTGAAAAACCTTATGGCAAATTGTTGCATTTGAGAGCCGAGATTTCGGAATTCAGCAGCCGCGCGTGGTTCGGGATTGATACGACGGGTGGCAAGAAGGATACGACTTGGGGCAAGAGCCAGGATCTCACGGAAGATGCCTTGAATGTGTTGCAACAGACGTTTGACAACATCCGCAAGGATGGTGGGCACGTGATTGTGCGAATTTGTTATGACCCGTGGTATAATGGCCGGAGCAATGTTACGCCGGAGAACAAGTGGGTGTTGCGTCATGTAGAGCAGCTTGCGCCAGTGCTCTCGAAGAATACGGACGTGATTGTGGCGCTCGAAATGGGCATGCACGGCGCCTATGGCGAAATGCATTCCGACACAAGCATTACCTACGACCGCGTTGCCGAAGCGACGAACTTGATGCTCCGCAGCACACCTCCCGAACTCAAGATCCTTACGCGAACGGGAAACTATTCGGCGAAGGTGCTTGGCTTTGATAACTGGGGCGTGGACTTCCATATTGATGGCGAAAAGTTTGCAGAGGTTGCGAAAGCCAAGGGCGACACGATGTACCGTGTTGGAATGTTCAATGACGGCTACTTGGGAACGCAATACGATTACGGCACCTGGGGCGCGGACTGTAAGACGTCCATCTGCCGTGAAGAGGGTGTTGCCTGGCTTGAAAAGTACGGCATCAACACGCCATACGGTGGCGAAGCGCTTACTACGCCCAATGGCTACGAAGTCATCAATACGCCGGAGTTCCTTGCGTATGAAGGCTTCCGTACGCATACGAGCTATCTGAATATACAGTGGAACAACAACCTGATTGACAGCTGGAAGAAGTCGCATTTTAAAGGGAAAGATTTTGAATATGACGGCACAAAAATTGACTCGCTTACAGGTTTCAAGTACATCAACGACCATCTGGGTTATCGTTTTGTGCTGCGCGAATCCTGGATTACGGATAAGGTCGGTGCCGATGGCGTTTTCAAGGCTAAGCTGCGCATCCAGAATGTGGGCTTCGGCAACCTGACGCGCAAGATGAAGGCTTCGCTATATGTTAACGGCTATCGTCAAGAGGGTATGCTGGATACTTTGGCCGTTATTACTTATGATGTTCCGCTTTCTGATTCTGTTGATTTTATGAAAGTGTATAGCCGCAAAATCGAAATAAAGGGGGCCGATACAGTGATGACTTTTGATGGGAATAATGAAATTGAATTTGAAGCGAACGTGCCAATTTTTAAGGAATGGAGAGGATGGCCCTTAGATATTTTCTTGCGTGTTTGTAGTGAAACTAATTCTAGCGATTGTATCCATTTTGCAAATGATTCGCTACGTGCAGGAGCTATATATGGAGGAATACGAATCGGAAGTTTTGTTGTAGATGATAGGGAACAGTCTATTGACCCGCGCTTTTCGCGAACAGGTGATGCTGAAAAACAAAATACGCCCTTTGTGCAACGTATCCGCAATAACATCGTTATTCACAATGGTGACAAACGATACCGCTTGAACGGTGCGGGAATCCAGTAATGTAGACCGTAACTTTCCGGACTTGTTTCTTGCGTCGTTCTGGGTATGCGGAGCGTACGAAGAATCCGAAGCATTGTAAAAAGAAAGACCGCAGCGGATTGCTGCGGTCTTTTAAACTTTCAAGAATCTAAGCGATTACTTGTTGGTCCAGCGGATGGAGGCCTTCTGGCTGCCCTGGCGGACGATCAGCGTGTAGGAACCGTTCGGGAGACCCTTGAGGTCGATGGCGTGGTTGCCCTTGCCATAGACATCGGACATCTGCTTTACGCTTGCGCCGAGAGCATCATAGATATCCACCTTCACGAGACCTGTGTTCTTGGTCGTAAAGTGGAGCATCGAGCCGTTCATGCTGGCCTGGAGGCTGTTTGCAACCTTGCGGACAGGCTTGATTGCAATCGAGGGGTTGATGAACTCTTGGTATTCCTGCATGTTGACTGCCGAAGCGCTATCGCCGATGATGATGGTGATTTTTCTGTTGAGCTCTGCGTAAGTGTCGGTTTCCGGAGCCTTGGCGGTGACAACGATGATTGCGTTAGATGCGCCGGCGACGAATCCTGTGCCCTGCTTGGTGATGTATTCCGAAGTCGGCTTGCCATTGTAAGTGTAGGTAATCGGAGCCTTGCCGGTGAGGGTTGCATCTGGGAGGCCTTCGGTGGCGACAGCGCCGATTGCGACTTTCTGGTTCTTGAACGAATTCGAGATGCGGGCATCACCCTTCTTGTATTCGATTTCGAAGGTGTCCTGCATTGCGCGGAAGCCAGGAATTGCGGCTGCTGTAGCGACGACTTTTGCCTTTCCGAAATTCTTGAAGTGGAGCATCCAGACCTTCTCGTTCTTCTGGGTGTTGGAGCAGTTCTTGTTGGAGCATGTGGTCTTGCTTACATCAACAATTGTCGGATCGAGAGATGTGATCGTGAACTTGGAACCTTCGCTTGTCTTGTCATCCATTGTGAGGATATAGTCGTTGGTTCCGTCGCCGTCGAAATCGAGTGTTCTGCCGGTCGTTGTTCCAGACTTGCAGGTGCCCGAGAATGAACAGGTGACGTTTTCGAGGTTCGGAATTGTTTGACCTGCAACCTGGGTGATCGTTACGACGGACTGGGAGCCGTCGTTGCCAGTCAAGATGGAAAAACCGTAATCGTTGATGACGAGGTCGCTTCCAGAAATGGATACGACTTTTTCGTTACTGGATGTATATGTGCAGCCAGATTTGAGGACGCCAGAAATCTTGCCTTCGGTCTGTTTGGCTGTCGTTGCCTTGAAGGAGCAGCTGCCGCTCTTGCCCTTGACGAGAGAGTCGGCCCAAGCGCGGGCGTTCTTGGTGAGGTAGCTCTTGACAATGTTTCCAGAAGTGGTGAGTGTTGCTGCGTCAAGATCTGCGGCTGTCACGAGTGCCTTGTTGCCTGCGAAGATTGCTGACTTTTCGCTCTTTTCGTCAACGTGGCTGGTCTGCTGGCGAAGGCTCCAGTTGCAGTTCGGAATGTTGTTCTGGTCCATGAAGCTTGTCCAGGCGCTTGTTGCGCTGGAGTTCGGATCGCCATTACCGTCGGCGTTGGTCGTACCCCATTCGCTAATGAATACTGGATAGCCGGCGCTGAGAGCGCTAGTCACGTTTCCGCCGTAGCTGCCTTGAGAGTGGGTTGCCGCGTAGAAGTGCAAAACGTATGCGATATTTGTAGAAGATATCGGATCTCTTGCACCCTGTTCCGGATGCTGAGACCAGTTCGGTGTACCGACAATGATCAGGTTCTGCGTATTGGCACGGATTGCGGGGCAGATTGTGCTTGCATAGCTCTTGACTGCGCCCCAGTCACCACCACTGCCATTGACCGGTTCGTTGTAGATTTCGTAAATGACGTTCGGAACGTCTTTATACTTTTCAGAGACCGTCTTGAAGAACTCTTTGGCTAAGGACGTTTCCTGGTGGGCTCTGTGGCTGTGCCAGTCGATGATGATGTAGACGTCGTTTTCGATAGCGGCCTGAACCATGCGGTCGATCATAGACAACTGTCCAGAAGGGTTTTCCTTGTAGGATGATCCTGCATCGACCTTGTTCTTTGTGCCGCCATCGCTATCGTAGTATTCGATACCCATGGCATAACGGAACACGTCAATCTTAAAATTGTCAACGACCCACGAAATGACTGTAGGGTTATAATAGGAGTCGCCAGTTGCATCGGACCAGAAAAGGCTAACGCCGCGGAGCATCGCCTGTTGGTTGTTCTTTGCGCCGACGATCTTGTTTCCGCTTGTGTGGAGGGCGCCATAATAAGAAACTGGGCCGACTTTCTTTGGTGTTGCTGTTGCGGCTCCGGCAGCGAATGCAGATACTGCTGCGCATGCCAAGAAGCCTGTCAGGAGCTTTGTCAATTTCATGAGTGTTTTCCTTTTGTTTTGACAAAAATTATCTAATTAAACTGAAGATAGTAAACATTTTAGCCTAATTTTTTTTTTACCATTGTAACACAAGGCTTTTTACGTCCTCTTCAGTTTTTACACCGTCACCCTGTTTATTCTGCCATTCCCGCTTGTGAGATGGAACGACAACTTATTAAATGTAATGTAGCTTTCTGCGCGCCAGAATGAAATAGCTGAATCGTAATAAAAAAGTTGCGTTTGTTTTTATGTGATAAAATATACAGAAGTTTTTTGTAATAAAAGTTGTATGTACTTTGGCAGCGTCCAATGTATTATATTAGGTATTATATTAGGAAAGAAATGGTGGTTTGTTGACGACTATGTAAATTTTTTTTTCAAGGGGCTGTAGGTATGGCATTTTGAAAAAAAATAAAATATATTGTTGTCCAAATCACCCATTTTGGGTAAAACAGTTAAAAAAAGAGAGAGAATTATGAATAAGAAACTCACAATTGCATCGGCTCTTGTTGTTGCATCTGCTTCTTTTGCAGCACTTGATGACGGTATTTTCCAGCTTTGGGTTGGTGCAGAAGGCTCTGCCCAGGTTCACACGGGTCTTGACAATGGTTCCGAAACTTCCGGTTACTGGTGGGCCTATAACGATAAGCTTGACGGTGGTGGATCTGAAGTTCAGTGGCCGGTAACCCCGGGTAACGATTACGATGATACCGCTCTTGACCCGATTATCGATCACTGCAAGGGCGTTTGCGGTACTGCTGTCCTCGACAAGGGTACTTTGAGCTATCAGCCGTTCGTCGGTATCGGCTTCAACATTGCTGGCCAGGCTGTCGGTGGTGGTGACCCGACAGCGGCTGACGCTTCCTCTTGGGGTGGTCTCTGCATTTCTTATACTGCTGAAACTGGTCCGTCTCTCGAACTCGGTCTCGGTGACTTCGATTCTGAAATCGGTTACGCAAACCCGGCCGCAGGTCTCGCCAAGGCTTCTTCTATTCAGGTGAAGTCTCTCGCTTGGTCTGACTTTAAGATGCCGTCCTGGTACAAGGAAGCTACAAAGATTACTGGTCCGGAAGCTGCAAAGCGTCTCGTCGCAGTGAAGTTCAAGCTCCAGACCTCTGATGGTAGCTACAAGTTCAACATCGCTGCAATTGGCCCGTACACTGAAACTTGCCCGAACGGCACCAGCATCAAGGCTGTTCGTAGCGCATCCTCTGCAAAGGCTATCCTTTCTGGCCGTTCTCTCTCCATCGCTGGCATCAAGTCTGCTGCCACTGCTGAAGTCTTGAACCTCCAGGGTCAGGTTGTTGCTAAGGGTTCTGTCGACGCTTCCTCCACTCTCAACCTCGCTTCTCTCGATGCAGGTGTCTACATGGTTCGCGTTGCTGGCAAGTCCGTCAACTTCACCAACAAGATCGTGTTGAAGTAATTCAGGATTCGCAAGAATTTCAGAAGAGGGTCGCGCAAGCGGCCCTTTTCGTTTGTTGCGTAAAATTGTTTTTGCTCACAGGTAAAATTCATTTTTACTTTCATTTTTTCGCTAATAGCTATATTTATATATATTACATTCGCATTTACCAATCCTGCTTTAAGAGGCTTTTATGATTTGCAAGAAATTCCTGTTGTCCGCCTTGGTCGGCTCGGCTTTTTTACTGGGCGCCTGTGGCGACGATAATCCGAATTCACCTGACAATCCGACGCCAAGCTCCGCGTTGACTCCGCTTCCAACAAGTTCTTCTGCTATTGATCCGGGGCCGACATCTTCGCCCACTCCGACTAGCTCGACTCCTGCTCCTGCTAGCTCCGCTATTGCACCGGTCGTGTATCCGCAGCTTGCTCCTGTAGCAAACATGGATGTTGCTATGAACCATTATCTGAATTGGAGAAGCTTTCATTACACGACTGAAGAACAGGAAATGGCTGTCTATCCGTCTCTGGCTGTAGACTTCAGTTATGTGTTCCCTGCGGCTTTTACTTATGATCCGGTCAATAACCCGCTGGGCGGTGTCGGCCGTGTTATCTGGCAAAATCAGGCTAGTGGTTATTATAGGGATTATTGCTACGTAGAGGATGCGACTGCAGTCAATTGGAGAGCCCGAGCCTGTACGGTGTCTGAAGGCATTGGTTACGGTATGCTCCTTGCTTACTTCAATCTGGATGATGAAACCTTCCGCCGTTTGTGGAACTATACGAAGGGCTTTAGAGCATATGCCAACAGAAGGCTTATGCCGTGGATTACAGAGTCCTTCTACTGGAGGAAAGTTGATGAATCCAGCGCCACGGACGCCGATGAAGATATTGCGACGGCCTTGATCCTTATGTATTACAGGACTGGCCAGGAGATGTACTTGCAGGATGCTTTGACTTTTGTGAGCGCTATTTGGGATCTGGAAGTCAATCCGACGACCTTGCTCCTTTATTCTGGGGATGAAGGCATATGGAAGAAAGCAAATCCGACTTACAACCTGAGTTACTTCTCTCCTGTAGCCCTTAGACTCTTTGCGATGGTGGACCCGTCTCATGATTGGATGGGCGTTTTGAATGCGATGTATACGTACATGCAAAATGTTCAGGCTATGGGTACAGGCGTGTTTCCGGACTGGAGTGATGCTACGGGCAATGCTGTGAATCCGCCCAATGAATCAGCCGGCAAAAACGAAAAAACTTACACCTGGTATACGTTCAATAAGGAATCTGTGCGTATCCCGTGGAGAATTGCCTGGGATTACTATTGGTTCCAGGATCCGCGTGCGGCGACAATCCTGACTCAGCTGAACCAGTTTATCTCGACCAGGGCGAAAAACAATCCGGATGACGCTGCCCTTTCTGTCTATTACTCATGGAATCTGGCGATTGGTCCTGACAACACTAAAGGTACTACAGTGCCGAGCCATTGGTATGGTGCGTGGTGCGTTACTGGTATTGTTGACAACCCGACTTGGCTTAGCCTTTGCACGAATGGTGTGAATGCAAAGACGCTTTCGAACACCGGTAGCAGCTATTTCCCGGATATCTTGCTCTCGATGTATTCTGCCTTGCTGAACGGTTTGTTCATTCGTCCGTTCTAATGAGTGGAAGTTTCGAATTGCTTTAAGTTATCATGCCCGCACGTTGTGCGGGCTTTTCCTTTTTATAGGTGTCTTTTTTTGTATATTCTTTGCGTATGAAAGAAAAGAATGCGAAATCCAAGACTGCAAAGGTTAAGTCTAAGTCAAAGAATGCGGCGAGTGCTGAAAATGCCGCTTTGGTGAAAGAAAATGCGCCGGATACGGCGCTTGTGGTGCCTGCAAATGACTTGGGGGATTCTCCAGGTGTTTTGGATGTCGCAGACAGTTCGAACGCAGTCGGTGATGCAGGTCCTGTTGACGGAGATTCCGCGGGAATGCCTGTGCTCCCGACGGCGGAACAGCTCGGGATTACAATTACTGCGGGGAATGCGGCAAGTGCCGGGAATGCTGCTGGAAATGCGCCGCTCTCGGCGACAGTGGGCGATACGATCAATTTCCCGGTGACGGTTTCGTGGAGCGTGAATGGGAGCGCGATTCTCGTGGTGCCGACGAGTTCTGCTAATGCGAAGGGCATTTTGCAGCTGGGCGTGTCACAGGAATCTAGCCGCTCGGTAAAGGACGGCAAGGAAATGGCACAGA
Organism: Fibrobacter sp. UWB4; assembly: GCF_002210345.1. Classification (NCBI taxonomy): domain Bacteria; kingdom Pseudomonadati; phylum Fibrobacterota; class Fibrobacteria; order Fibrobacterales; family Fibrobacteraceae; genus Fibrobacter; species Fibrobacter sp. UWB4. The sequence goes on from NZ_MWQI01000007.1 coordinate 77,113, forward strand.
TCACGTTCAACTACAAGCTCGTTATGCAAGATACGGGTAATCTGAACATCCCCGCAATGCGTTTTGAAATCCCGACGCCGATGGGCCAGTCGCTTGATTTGCGTAGCGAGAGTGTGCCTATACGTGTCGATGCGCCGTTCAATGCGATGCCGTTTATTGCAGGCGCTGTAGTTGGTGCTTGTGTACTGCTTGCGGCGTTGTGGCGCATGCGCAAGCGAGCTAATGCACGGGCTACGGCTGCAGCGAAGAGTGCGTTTGAAAATGCACTGCGCGAAAAGATGGTGGTCTTGAAGCAGCGCGTGATGGTTGCCGACAGCCGCGAATGGCTCTTGGAGCTTGAAGGAATCTGCAAGGAATATGCCTTTGAAAAGTTCGGAGCTGCCGAAGGAACTGCTGCGGGAATGTCTGCCGATAAAATGCCCGCCGCCTCCGCTGTGAACTTGGATGCTCTCGTGGCTGATGGTAAACTTGACGGCTGGAAGCCCTTGCTTGAGGAATTTGCTCACGCCCGCTACGGCGGCGGCAAGCGCGACAGCTTCGAGAATAAGGAAACCTGGAAACTTGCTATGACGCTCATGGGCGTGAAAGAAGACGAGTAAGGGTTTGACGAAAGAACGGCTCTCCGAGCCTACAGATTAGAGACGAGAGAGGCGGCTTTGCCGCAGTGTTTAGTGGTTGGTGGTTAGGGGAGTGTTACCCTGAGTGGAGAGGCGAAAGCCTCGAAGTCGAATGGGTCCGGTGATTTTATTATGCGTTTATTCTGGAAATTCTGATACGCGGATGAAATCAGCAGATAAAATGCTCTTGCATTTATCGGAAATATTTTAACTTTATAAAATGATTCGAAAGTTTTGTTCGCTTGTTTTTTGCGTTATCGCCTTGCTTCTACTTTTAGCGGGGTGTTCAAACCATCCGCCTTCCGCCGCGCAATTTATGAATGTGAAAAAGGATAGAATGAGTTTTGTTGTAGGTGGGACTGTTAGAACAGGAAATGTTGACAATCGCGAAGTCTCTTACGGCCCTAAAAATAATACGGCCCATGATCAATATTATTCGTATGAAGAAGGATATTGGAATTTAGACCTAGTTTGGTTTGCTGCTACATCTCATGTTGTATTGGGGCTTGCTCTTGAAGACTATACGTATAGAATGTTTTTAGGTCCTCGCTTTCAATATTTTGGTGTACAGGGCTGGGCTGGACTTTCTCCGAGTGATCGTAGAAAAGAAAAGGATAATCCCAAAGTAGTGGGTGGGGTTATGTTGATAGAGCAATTCCCTATATCGGAAAAAATCAAGGTAGGGCTTAGTGAACATATTTCGCGGAATTCATATAAGGTTATCAATCACACGGAATGCTGTTCTATGAATGAAATTTATGCTGAACAGTATGCTGAATTTGGTTTTGGAACATACTTGACATACAAAAACTTCTCTATTGAATTCCGTTATGGGCGAGAAATTGGTGAACCGAGAAATCGCTTTTATTTTATGACGAATTACGCATTCTTTAATTGATTTGAACTATAATTTAGACGTATGATTATTGATAAGGAAAAAGCCACACATCGTGCGGCGGGATTGGATCTCTTTCGCGTTGTGGCGGCTGTAATGGTGCTGTTGTTCCATTGCAATATCCATCATGATAGCAGTTTCGGACCGTTGACGGGATTTATCTCGATGGGTGCCGTGTTCATGACGGCGTTCTTTATGCTTTCGGGCTATGTGCTGTTTTTGACGTACAAGGACAAGTCGCTTGTGCAGGCTCCCGCACTCAAGAAATTTTACCTGAAACGCATTTTCGGAATTTTTCCTTTGTATTTGGTCGTGGCGGTATTGTATGTTGTAACCTTGGGACAGGAATCGGTGTCTCAGAATCTGGTGTTGTTGCCGGTTGAACTGCTTGGGTTGCAAAGCGTATTTTCGACGCTGTTCCCGGTGAGCCATAATGACGGGACCTGGTTTATTTCCTGTTTGCTACTTGCGTATTTGGCGTTCCCGCTGATGCAGGAAGCTGTAAAGCAGATGACGACACGCACGAAGTGGATTGCGCTTGCAATTTGCGCTGCTGTTCTGCTTTGGTCGCCGCTTGTGGTGCATACGTTCAAGACGGATTCGATTTATGCAAACCCGTTTTTCCGCGGACTGGAATTTTTCATTGGCGTTCTGTTGTGCTCGTTGCCGATCCGCGCGGGAATTGCGAAAATTCTTGCGACGTGGAAAGTCTTTGTCGCTGAGGCGGTGCTTTTGATTGCCGGAATTTCGATTGCGGTTCGGCTGAATATTTTCGTAGGCAATTACATGCTTTACGACTGGATTGTGCTGCCGCTGTTTGCCTGCATGATTTTAACGCTGGCGGGATTGAAATCGCCACGGCTGCAGGGGGCTGCGATTTTGCGTTATGCGAGTGCGGCGAGCTATGCGTTTTTCTTGGCTCAAGTGTTCAATACACAAATTGAAAATTGGCTATTCCCGTTATGCGGGATTCAAAATAATGCGTTGCAAATTGCAGTATCGGTTGCTCTGTGTGCTGTCATTGCTATTGCGTTGCACGAACTTATCGAAAAGCCGTGCGCAAAAATGTTGAAAAAGAAATTGTAAAAACTATCGGAGAGCTGTTTCAAGGATTAGGGCGAGTGCAATTAGCGTAAGTCCGTTTTTGGGACGAATTTTTTTGCTGATGGGATAAAATGCGTTTGCAATAAATAATATCGAGAAAAGGAGAATCCCTGCAGCGAGCATGTAGGCGGGAGTTCCTGAGCAACAGCGGTATATGCCGCTGTATGTCCCTGATATGAATGTAGTGATTGCGTTTACGGCGAGAACTGACGCAATACCAAGCGCAAATTTAAGATGGTTTAGCCAATAGTCTCGGACTATGTTGTTTTTTGTAAAGAAACAAAAAAGCAGGATGGCGCCTATAGGGATATATTTGATATATGGCAGAATGGTTATTAATTTTAAATCGTGAAAGCCTGCAGATCGGTTTGCGCCCATTGAAAATCCAACTAGAGTAAAAAGGACAATACCAAACCCGGTTGCCATACATAAAATGAATGAAACACATCCGTCAGAGTCGGGCATGGATTGTGTATTGTTGTAGCTGTCTATTTCTTCTTGTGTAATTTCGTGATTTGATGGGTCTTCGTTTTCGGTGGGAGCCTGTTCAGAACTTGGAACTGAAATTTGAATATCGTTTAAGTCTGGATTTGATTCAATAGGTTGCTTTGGAATTGTCTCGAACTGCACGAAATTATGTTCGGCGTCTGTTTCGTTTTCTTCGTCTTCGATTTCTGCGATACGCGCTTTGACAATGTTCTGGCGTTCTGGGGAATCGTCTTTTCTGATGATATCTAAAACTTCATAGAGTTCGTCAAGCGGCAGCTTGCAAATTTGTTCTTTGTAGCCTTTGAGATATTCTTCAGTGAATTTTGTTGTCATGCGGCATATAATATACAACAAATTATGCAATTGGGTGTTTTTTAAGGGGCGAAAATAATGTATTATTAGCAGTAAACGATTTGGAAGGAGATCCTATGAAATTACTGAATCTTGGTAGTCTGCTTTGCTGTTCTTTGATGCTTGCCTGTAGTGAAGGTGGCGAGTCTAATCCGGTGGCAGATAATTCAAGGGAAAATTTTGTGGGGATTAAGTACCCGTTGGTTTTGGATGAGGTAAATCGGAAGTTTTCGACTTATGAAGTACACAGTTATGATGTTTGCAAAGTTGATGATGACAAATACGAATTCGTGACGATGGTGGATACACAACATATTGATAGGGTGTATGATTTCAGAGGCGATACGCTTGTTATTTTCTATAGCGATGAAGATGTTAGAACGTATGGTCAAATATTTGTTGGTGGTAAAAATGGACAGATTAAGAATAAGTGGAAAATGATAAACTGCGAGTATGTTCAAGAAAGCAATTCGCTTGATTGCAGTGATACAAAAAAATTAAGCAGCAGACAAAAAAATACAATTACATATTTTGAATTTACGCAGGATACTGTTTTTGCGTCAGTGACTGATCTGAACGGAAATGCGATTGATATATATGCCCCGACAGAAGATGAATATGATGATTATACGGGGTCTTCTTTTATGGAAGATATCTTTGATGTGATTATTACATCGCAATATGAAGTTTTCCCGTGGACGGCATTCTGGAAAAGTGAAAATTTTGAAGCCCATGCGCAAAAAAGGAATGTTGTTATTAACAGTAAAGATAAAACGCATATTTCTTTTGTGATTCGTGGGCAAAATTTTGAAGTCGAGTTTACCAAGGCGAAGCGTTTGCAGTATAACCGTGGTAGTTATGTAGAAGTCGGTGCAACTTTGAAATCTGACAATGGAGTTTGCATTTTGGATTATATGTCCGATCCCCAAATGACTCAAGAAATTTGTAAGGCAGAAAACGCGGGGCTGATGGATCTTGTTTCCACCTACAATAGCAAAGACTCGCTTTTGTATTATGGTGCGGATAGCTACTATATTGGTAATGCTGGTGAATTTAGGGACTGTATCGTTAATTTGGTGAAGAATAAAAATGCCGAGCACTGAAAAGTTCCGTGATTACGTCTTGGCGCAGTTCAAGGGTGAACTGCGTGTGACGACCCGCAAGATGATGGGCGAGTACATCCTTTATGCTGATGGAAAAATCTTTGGCGGGATTTACGATGACCGTTTGCTTGTGAAGCCTGTGGCCGCTGCAAAGGCGATGCTTCCGGATGCAAAATTGCAGTTGCCCTACGATGGCGCAAAGCCGATGTTACGTGTCTGTGCCGAACAAATTGCAGACAACAGCTTGCTCGCGCGTTTGCTCGACGCCATGATTCCAGAACTGCCCGCTGTGAAAAAGAAATAGTGGAGATAAAATATGAATCCAGTGAGAACTTGGACTCGATGCGTACTTCTATTCGTCCTGTCGATGTTGTTACAATGCTGTGCGAATAACGAGTCTCAAACAAAACGGAATTCATCGACTTCTACCAAAAGAACTTGGTGGCCGGAGTCTACTCAGGTTATTGCGGAATTTGTGGAGTTAAAGCTGGATAAGCTTGAATCCTTGCAGGATAGCGTAATCAAGTCCATGATTGATTCGATTTGTGCGGGTAATGATTTTATTCGTTTCTATGCGGAAGGTAGCGGATTTTCAAAAACGGAATTTTCTGTAAGGCTAGAAAAAGTGGTACGGGATTCTTCATGGTTTGTCCTGCGAAGGATTTACTATGAACGGGACTATTCCCATTGGACGGGAAATATGAGCGATTACTCGAAAATGTCCTGGAAAAAAATGTCGGTGGATTCTATTGCCGATACGACGATGTACTTGAAAATGGAATCGGCTTTGGAAAGTTTTGTACCGGAAACAACGAAAGTGGAAAATTACATTGTCGTTGATTCGAATTTTGAGGGAATTGGTTATAAAAAAGATGGACGATGCATGGAAGCTTCTGTTTCCGGGGGCTATTTTTGGGATTCTCCGGGATTGAGCGCTTTGTATGCGGAATTGGAAAAATGGAATCGTCCTTATAAAGAATAAGCTATTTTATAATTTATGAAATGGATATTATGCTCCCTGGTCTGGGTGATGGCCTTGATTTTGGCTGGATGCTCTAATCATCCGCCTTCTGCTGCGCAGTTCATGAATGTGAATAAAAATGGTGGAAGTCTTGTTTTGGGTGGAGTTGCCTTTGTTGGTGATGTTCATAGAGGAACTTATCGGTTTGAAAGTGATTATTTCGATGCGGAAGATTATGGGGCTCTTGATATATCATTTTTAATGCGGTTTGATCACTTTATATTTGGCGCGTCTCTCGAAAATATTTCAATTAGTGGTATTGCGGGTTTTCGAAGTCAATATGTAGGTTTGCAGGGATGGGGTTTGTTTGCAATAAATACTGTTGATAGAGACGCTGTTCCTTTTTTTGGAGGTCTGATGTTGATAGAAGAATATCCTGTAAATGAAAATTTTAAACTAGGATTTAGTGAGCATATTTCTCGTAATGCATATAATGTTGATGAAAATCTTGGTGGTATAGGTTTTTATTCTACTGGTTTTTATGATGAATTTGGTGTAGGGACTTATTTGACTTATAAAGGCTTTTCCCTTGAATTTCGCTACGGTCGAGAGATTGACGAACCGAGAAATCGATTTTATTTTATGATAAATTATGCGTTTATGAATGGAGAGTCGTCAAAATAAACATTTTTTGCATTTGGGGGTGTTAGGGGGCACAGCCCCTTAGGCGAAGGGGTGATGGAAGACTTGCTCTAGAAGGAGGTGCCCGCTCGGTGGCGGGCATGACAATAGGGCAAGGCTGCAATCAGGGGGAGGCTTCCCCTCCTCCCTAACCACCAACCACTAACCACTAATCACTTTGTCACGTCATTTGTTTTTTCCCGCAGATTTTAGTATCTTAAAGCATGAAAAACTTAGAGGTAAAATAAATGGATATTCAGGAACTTTCGGAAAAGGTGAAGCAGCAGAGTTCTTTTTGCATGAACTTGCTGCGTGAAGTTGAAGATACGGTGATTGGTCAGAAGGCAATGGTTGAAAGCATTCTGACGGGTATTTTGGCAGATGGCCACGTGCTTTTGGAAGGTCTTCCGGGCTTGGCCAAGACGACTGCGGTGAAGGCTTTTGCCGATGCTGTTTCGCTCGACTTCAAGCGCATCCAGTTTACTCCTGATTTGCTGCCGGCAGACTTGCTCGGTACGACGATTTATAACGCTCGCGAAGCAAAGTTCGAAACGCGCAAGGGCCCGCTCTTTACGAACCTCGTGCTTGCTGATGAAATTAACCGTGCTCCGTCGAAGGTGCAGAGTGCCTTGCTCGAAGCCATGCAGGAACGCCACATCACAATTGGCGATGAAACGTTCAAGCTCGACGAACCGTTCCTGGTGCTTGCCACGCAGAACCCGATTGAACAGGAAGGTACGTATCCGCTGCCGGAAGCTCAGGTGGACCGTTTCCTCTTGAAGGTGAAGGTGAGCTACCCGAACAAGGCTGACGAAATGAAAATTCTCGATGCTGTCTCGGGTGCAGGGCTGCGCCAGCCGAAGGCTGTTGCAACGAAGGAAGATATCTTGAAGGCTCGCGAGCTCGTGAAGCAGGTCTATGTGGACGAACGTGTGCGCGAATACATTGTGAACTTGGTCTTGGCTACGCGCGATCCGGGTAGCATCAAGCGTAGCGACTTGGTGGGCTTTGTGGAAGTGGGCGCCTCGCCGCGTGCTTCTATCGGCCTTGCCCAGGCTTCGAAGGCTCATGCGTTTATCCAGGGCCGCGCTTACGTGACGCCGGAAGACGTGAAGGCTGTTGCAATGGAAGTGCTCCGCCACCGCGTGATTTTGAGCTACGAAGCTGAAGCGGAAGAAGTCACTGCCGAAACCGTCGTGCAGAAGATTTTGGACAGCGTTGAGGTGCCGTAATCTTAAGCGCTCGCGAACGAGATGCCGCGAGAGTCGCAGACCTTGTTAAAATGCACCCCGATGGGGGTGCTTTTTTATTTGGCATGAAATGCAATAATGATGGCGCCGACGAATATTATCAAGAAGAACAGAAAGAGAATAATTGTTTTGCGTTTCTCTGATTTCCAGTGTTGTTGTAGGTACTTAATAGCGATGTAGAGAATATAGAGAATGTCGATTCTAGGAATGTGTTTGAGTTTTGAGGCGTCTACTTTGTCGTACATATATCCCCAAAGGCCGAGTAGGACAATTCCCAATAGAAATAAGATTGCTATGCAAATGGCTGATTGAAGATCTGCTATGTTCTCGTTTGGCATGGAACTTAATATACGAAAAAGCCCCCGGGCGGGGGCTTGAAAGTACCTGTAAATTACTAGTAGGAACGCAGGAATCCGTCGTCCAGAGCTGTGACGGGGATGACTGTAGTGTTGTTGTCGGGGTCTACGATGATGGCGACGCCGGTCAGGTAATTAATCCAGTAGTTGAAATTATTTTCGTGCTTGTGGAACTGCAATGTGTAGTTGCTGTCGTCATGGATTTTTTTGTGGCTGATGGCGATGACAAATGGCACGAGGAATTGGTCATGCGAGATGGCGAGGGTCATCTTGTGCATGTTGTCGTATGTGAAGTATGTGCTGATAAACTCTTGAGTTCTTTCTTCGATGTTGTATAATGCGTCTTCGCATGCGGCTTTGTTTTCGCTATCGCTATTATTTTTCTTGTCATATTCTTCGTAGGCGACTTTGGAATAAATGCTCCAGCCCCAGCTGTTTTGACCTTGGCAATCTTTTTTTCTGTTATCGTTTCGGATGTACCAGGATTCAAGAAGGTCCATGTTCTGTGCATGGTATTCGTTGGAAGTTGTGTTTTTCCATTCGTCTTCGCTTCCGGTTGTTTGACCTTTATTTTCGGAAATGATCCGTGCGGTCTGCTGGGTGCGGTAGACGTTTGTGTGCATGTAGAAAAAGTCGTCGATGTTGAGCTTTTTGAGTTTTTGGCCGACTTGCGTGGATTGATCTATTCCGGTTTGGTTGAGGCTGCCGTTTGTGCCTGTATTGTTTCTGTCGCGGGCGGCATGGCGGAGGATGAATGCGACTTTTTCGTTGGGGCGGAGGCAGTAGAATACGTCGTACATGGATGAGAACATGTCTGTTGTGGAGCGCAAGACGTTACAAGCGTTGCTCAAAATTTCGACGGGCTTTGTGTCTTTTCCGTCCTTACCGTCTGCGCCGTCCTTTCCGTTTTTCAGTTCACCGACTTTCTTGTCGCCGCAGAAGATATCGTAACCGTCGCCTTCAGAGTTCTCTTCAACGCGGCATGATGTTCCGTCGCTTCCGTTCTTACCGTCGGCACCGTCTTTGCCGTTTTTCAGTTCGCCGACTTTCTTGTCGCCGCAGTAGACATCGTAACCGTCGCCTTCAGAGTTCTCTTCAACGCGGCAAGAAGATCCGTCGCTTCCGTTCTTGCCGTCGGCACCGTCTTTGCCGTTTTTCAGCTCACCGACTTTTTTGTCACCACAGAAGACTTCGAACCCGTCGATGTCCTTGTTCTCTTCGATGCGGCACGACGTCCCGTCTTTTCCGTTCTTGCCGTCTGCACCGTCCTTGCCGTTTTTCAGTTCACCGACTTTTTCGTTGCCGCAGAAGATGTCGAACCCGTCGATGTCCTTGTTTTCTTCTACTCTGCACGACGTCCCGTCTTTTCCGTCCTTTCCGTCAGCGCCGTCTTTGCCGTTTTTCAGTTCGCCGACTTTTTCGTTGCCGCAGAAGATGTCGAACCCGTCGATGTCTTTGTTCTCTACAACGCGGCATGATGTTCCGTCGCTTCCGTTCTTGCCGTCTGCACCGTCCTTGCCGTTTTTCAGTTCACCGACTTTTTCGTTGCCGCAGAAGATATCGAATCCGTCGATGTCCTTGTTTTCTACAACGCGGCAAGAAGATCCGTCGCTTCCGTTCTTGCCGTCAGTGCCGTCCTTGCCGTTGCGCAATTCACCGACCTTTTCGTTCCCGCAGAAGATGTCATATCCGTCGATGTCCTTGTTCTCTTCGATGCGGCACGACGTCCCGTCTTTTCCGTTCTTGCCGTCGGCACCGTCTTTGCCGTTTTTCAGCTCACCGACTTTTTTGTCACCACAGAAGACTTCGAACCCGTCGATGTCCTTGTTTTCTACAACGCGGCATGATGTTCCGTCGCTTCCGTCCTTACCGTCTGCGCCTGATTTGCCGTCCTTGCCGTTTTTACCATCTTTACCGTCCTTTCCGTCTTTGCCATTCAGGACGATACCTACGGAATCGCCACCACAAATAATCTTGAGACCGCTATCGTCGTCTAGCGGTTCCGTTGTGCAGGCCAGTGCCGACATGTCCGGTGCCTCTGTGACTTGGTCGAGGCAGCCGTTAAGTGCGAAGATTGCGAAAATTGACGTTGCTAAGAGTAATTTGGATTTCATGCATTGCTCCCAAATAAATTTTTCGCGACAAATTTAAAAATTTTTGATTTTGTTACTGGACGCATATAGGATGTTTTTTTGTTGACTAATTGTCCATTTTGTGGATTCTTTTGTATATTAGAGCGTATGAAACTTGTTTTGATTGCTTTCTCTTTGTTTGTTTTAGGTTGTGCGTGTGATAATCCGAGGGGTTGTCCTGCTGTAATCGGTGTTGGAAACAATCCGAGTGAAGTGCAGTTGAAAAAGGATGGTCGCGATGATCAGACTGTCCAAGTGACAAAAATGCCTGCTCCGCCAACGGATCTTGGAACTCCCGATCCGGTAGACGTCAATGTCCAGAATTTGAATGAACCGATTCCGGTCGATGACGGGCTTGATTTTGATAAAGTGAAGTAAATCCCTAGCGTTTATTCCAATGTATAGCGCCTAAAATGCGCGTTTTTTTTCCATTCGTGTGCACGGGATGGGGTTATACATTATATTTATAATACTAGGGTATTAGCAATGATAAATTTTTGGGATTATGCAAATCATGTGTTCTTTTTCCCGTCGCTCTTGGCGAGCGGCTTTTTGCTTGTTACGCTGGCGACGCTTGGTGAAAAACAGAACCTGAAGAAAATACTTTTTTGGGGTGCCGTTTTTTCGCTGACCCCGTTCATGATCTATGCGGACTTGATTTATCATGGGCTTTTGTACCTGCTTTCGTGTGTAATGGACAAAGTTCCCTTGATGTTTGATGTGGTCGTGGATTATTTGAGCCGCATTTTGCTGATTCCGCTTGCGATTTTCGTTTTCAGTAAAAGATTGTCCATTCACTGGTCGCAATCGCTGTTTTTGCTTTCGGCTTCTGTCGGTGTAGGGTATCTCGGCATGGTGGTGGGCAAGACGCAGATCGGCGCTGCTTTGGTGAATCTGGTTGCGATTTTCTTCTGGTGGCGGCTTCTCTGGAATGAACTTTTGTTTGTCCGCAATACGCAGATTTTTACGCGTTTTGGATTCCTGGGTTTTGTCACGCTGTTTAGCCTGCTTGTGAACCTCGCCATGTACGTGTGTGTGCGCATGATCGAGGTGACGCCTGTGTTTTTGGATTACCTGGTGTTCGTGGCTTGGCTTTTCTGGCTTACGCTTACGATTGCGGTAAAGCTTATTTTTAGGACGGTTCGCTTGACTCAGCAGGCGGAAATTGCTCGTAACCATGACAAACTTACGGGGCTTCCGAATATCCTTCTGTTCACGAACTATGTGCAGGATTTGCTTTTTAGAAATCCTAAAAAGCGTTATGCCTTTTTCGTTTTCGACCTGGATAATTTTAAGGCGTTTAACGAAAGGTTTGGCTTTGAAGAGGGCGATAAGGCTTTGTGCTTTATGGCGGATACGCTTAAGTCGTTGTTTGGAGAACGCTATGTGACTCACGTGTCATGCGATACTTTCCGTGCGGTGGGCGATGTCGTCGGGGTAGATTCCAAGATAAAAGAAGCCCATGATAAAATCCGTGGCTTCTCAACTCAAGGCGTACTTGAAATCAAGGCAGGCGTGTATGTGCAGCGCGTAGAAAACGAAAATGTTGAGCGTTGCTTTATGCGTGCGCGCCTTGCAGAGGCGACGACCAAGGGCGTCTATGATGAATATGTTGCTTTTTATGCCGACGAGATGGGCGCTCGCGAGCGCTTGAAAATGTACTTGATTGCGCACATTGACGAGGCTGTGAAAAATGAATACATCAAGGTGTATTACCAGCCTGTTGTGGATATCAATACGAATAAGCTTTGTGGCTTTGAGGCGCTTGCCCGTTGGGATGATCCGGAACATGGCTTTTTGCCGCCGGTAGAATTTATCGGCATCCTTGAGGATGCGCACTTGATCCAGAAACTCGACTTGTTCATGCTCAAGAAGGTTTGCGAAAAGTATCGCAAGGAGACGAATTTGGGGCATAAGTGCGTTCCAATTTCGTTCAACCTCTCGCGTCTGGATTTTAAGCTGAGTGACATTTATAAGGAACTTACGCGGTTGACCAGGGAATACAACGTGCCGCATGAGATGATCCATATCGAGATTACGGAATCGGTGCTGGATGGCGACGAGGATGGCTTTATTCGTGAACAAGTGACGCGTTTCCAGAATGACGGTTTTGAAGTCTGGATGGATGACTTTGGCGCGGGATTCTCGTCATTGAATGTTCTGAAAGATTACGATTTTGACTTTTTGAAAATCGACATGATGTTCTTGCGGAACTTTACGGAAAAGTCCAAGGTGATTATCCGCGCCATTGTGGACATGGCAAAACAGTTGCATGTCGGTACGCTTTCGGAAGGGGTGGAGACAAAGGAACATCTGGATTTCCTGAAGGATATTGGATGTGACCGAGTGCAGGGCTATTATTACTCAAAGCCGCTTCCGTATGACGAGGTGATGGCGGTACTCAAGGAAAAGGGCGTGGAAGTGTAAGCTTCGCCGCGTTGTTGGGCGAATTGCTTGGAAATGCCCGAAAGTTTGGATGCAAAAAAGCCGCAGCTTGAGTGCTGCGACTTTTTTCTCGTCTCTCGTCTGTAGCGAGCTTGCGAGTGTCCTTTCGTCTAATTAGGCCTGGTGAGCTTTGAACCACTTGATCAGTCCGTTGGTGGAACTGTCGTGGTGGAGTTCGGCGTCAGCCTTTGCAAGTTCCGGGAGGATCTTCTTGGCGAGCTGCTTACCGAGTTCAACACCCCACTGGTCGTAGCTGTTGATGTTCCAGATAACGCCCTGCGTGAAGATCTTGTGTTCGTACATGGCGATGAGAGCGCCAAGGCGTTCCGGGCTCACGTAGTCCATCATGATGGAGTTCGTCGGCTTGTTGCCTTCGAATACCTTGTGCGGAGCGAGGAATGCGATTTCTTCTTCGGACTTGCCGGCGGCGCGGAGTTCTTCCTGAGCCTGGGCGAGAGTCTTGCCGTTCATCAAAGCTTCTGGCTGAGCGAAGAAGTTGGAGAGCAACTTCTGGTGGTGATCGCCAATCTTGTTGTGGCTGTTGGCCGGGGCGATGAAGTCGCACGGAATCATCTTGGTACCCTGGTGGATGAGCTGGTAGAAGGCGTGCTGGCCGTTCGTACCCGGTTCGCCCCAGAGGATCGGACCCGTCTGGTAGTTCACGCGCTTGGAATCGCGGTCAACGGTCTTGCCGTTGGATTCCATGTCGGCCTGCTGGAAGTAGGCGGCGAGGCGGTGGAGGTACTGGTCGTACGGGAGCATGGCGTAGCTCGAGGCGCCAAAGAAGTTGTTGTACCAAACGCCGATGAGGGCGAGGATGACCGGGAGGTTTTTGTCAGCCGGAGCGGTCTTGAAATGCTGATCCATTTCGTAAGCGCCCTGGTGGAGCTTCATGTAGTTTTCGAAGCCGATGCGGAGGCTGATGGAAAGACCGATTGCAGACCACAGAGAATAGCGGCCGCCAACCCAGTTCCAGAATTCGAACATGTTAGCCGGGTCGATACCGAATTCGGTAACGGCTTCGGTGTTGGTGGAGAGAGCGACGAAGTGCTTTGCGATAGCGGACTTGTCGCCATTGAATGCCTTGAGGACGGCTGCCTTTGCGGTTTCGGCGTTCGTCATGGTTTCAAGAGTCGTGAACGTCTTGGAAGCAACGATGAAGAGAGTTTCTTCGATATTCACCTTCTTGAGGGTTTCGGCTATGTGGGTGCCGTCGATGTTAGAAACGAAGTAGACTTCCGGAGAGTATTCGCCAGCAGCCGGCTTTTCAGCGTAGGGCTTCAAAGCTTCGGTCACCATCACCGGACCGAGGTCGGAACCGCCGATACCGATGTTCACCACGTACTTGATGGACTTGCCGGTGTGGCCCTTCCACTTGCCCGTGCGGACGAGCTTGGTGAATTCTTCCATGTGCTTGAGCACGGCGCGAACTTCAGGCATGACATCCTTGCCATCGACGCAAATCGGATCGTTGCCCTTGTAGCGGAGTGCGGTGTGGAGCACGGCGCGCTTTTCGGTGGTGTTAATCTTTTCGCCTGCAAAGTACTTGGCGCGCATGTCTTCGAAATTGGCGGACTTCAGGAGGTCCTGGAGTTTGGCCATGGTTTCGTCGGTGATGATGTTCTTGGAGTAGTCGAGGAAAAGTCCGCAAGCTTCAGCGCTGAACTTGTCGGCGCGAGTCGGGTCCTTCGCGAAGAGTTCCTTCATCTGCCAAGTCTTGGCGACTTCGGCATGGGCCTCGAGGGCCTTCCATTCCTTAGAATCAGTCAGTTTAGACATAGATTATCCTTTCCGCACACGCGGGTTTTTGTTACGAGGAAAAATTTAGAAATTAGACGAGAGACGAGAGACTAGAGACGAGAGAAAATAGGGGATGTTTGCGACTAATGACCATTGACCAATAACTAGTAACTACTCAAGATTGTATATTAAACTTATAGCCGTGGGTGTTTCGCGGCAAAGGAGAAAAATATGTCTAGAGTTAAAGAATCGTTGGTGTTGGCTATTGCAATTCTCGGGCTTGGTGCATTTCTTTATTGCGCCATGATGCACACGAAAGATCGTGAACGAATCGTATCAGTTAAGGGACTCTCGGAACGGGTGGTTAAAGCCGATTTCGTGATATGGCCGATTGTGTACAAGGAGCTGGGCAATGATCTTTCGGCAATCTACGAGACTGTACAAACTAAAAATGCGACGCTTGAAAAGTTTCTGCGGGACAATGGCATTGACGAATCTGAAATTAGCCGTTCATCAACGGATATTGTAGATGCCCAGAGTGAACTTTACAACAATGATAGACGTGCTTTCCGTTACGTGGCGACAGTTGTGTTGACCGTTGCTTCTAAGGATGTCGATAAAGTTCGTAAGCTGATGGGTAGGCAAGGTGAACTTTTAAAGCAGGGAATTGCTTTTAGCGAAGGCGATTACCGCTATCGTAAAGTTTATAGTTTTAACGGTCTGAATGAAATCAAGCCTGAAATGATTGATGAAGCGAATAAGAATGCTCGCGTTACGGCCGAGAAATTCGCTTTGGATTCCGATAGCAAACTTGGAAAAATCAAGACGGCAACGCAAGGGCAGTTCTCTATTGAGGACCGCGATGAAAATACGCCGTATATCAAAAAAGTCCGCGTAGTGACTAGTGTTCAATATTTCCTGGAAGACTAATATGGATACATCAGTTCTTGACAAGGCAATTGTTTTTGCAGTCAGGGCTCACGCCGGTACGGGTCGCCGAGGGAAGGGCTTCCCGTACATTGTCCATCCGATGGAGGCTGTGGAAATTGTTGCGACCATGACGGACGATCAGGAATTGATGGCGGCCGCGGCTTTGCACGATACCGTTGAAGATACGTCTGTTACGTTGGATGATATCCGTCGAGAGTTTGGCGATCGCGTGGCAAAACTTGTGGAAGAAGAATCGGACGTGTTCATGGAAGGCGTGAGCGAATCGGATTCCTGGCATGCCCGCAAGCAGGCGGCGATTGAGCGCTTGGCACATGCCAGCCGCGATGCAAAGATTGTAGCGATGGGCGATAAGCTAAGCAATGCTAGAATCATCTATCGTGATTTTGTCCAAAAAGGCGATGAACTTTGGAAAATTTTCCACGTGAGCGATATTAAAGAGCATGAATGGCATTATCGCGGTTTGGCATCGTCGCTGAAAGAACTCGAAGGAACTTTCGCGTATGCGGAATTTACAGACCTGATTGAAAAAATCTTTGGCGGGAGACGATAATGGGCGAAGACTCTGTTGAAAAATATGGGTTGAATCCTGCTGAAACGATGATCCTTGAGGATTATCGCGAAAAGATGCCGATCTATGAACGGTTGAGAGATTACGTTTGCGATTTGCTCAAGAAAAAAGTGGCAGAGAATAACATTTATGTGACTGCCGTTGAAGCGCGAATCAAGGCCGAAGCGAGCCTTGCCGAAAAGCTTGAACGTAAAAATGGCAAGTACAAGTCTCTGACGGATTTGACCGATATTTTGGGTGCCCGCGTAATTGCGTTCTATAATGACGATGTTGATAAAATTGCGGCACTTGTCGAGAGCTTGTTTAAAATTGATTGGAAAAATAGCGTTGACAAGCGTAAAATGCACGAACTTGATAGCTTTGGTTATAATTCGTTACATTTTATATGTACCATTCCGAAAGCATTGTTCGAAGATCCAGAGTGCCCTGAACTCAATGAGATTAAGTTTGAAATTCAGATGCGCACGGCTTTGCAACATGTGTGGGCTACGCTGGATCACGATACGGGTTACAAGTCGGGTTTTGAAATTCCACGTGAATATTTGCGCAACTTGAATCGCCTAGCAGGCATGCTGGAACTTGTCGATGAACAGTTCTGCAAAATCCGAACGGATATCAATAATTACAGGTATCATGTGCAGTCGCTTGTGCATTCAGGGCGCTTTGATGAAGTGGCGCTGAATGGCGACTCGTTTACGAATTACCTGAAGTTGCGACCGTTCGATAAGCTGAATCAGCGTATTGCGGCGATCAACCAGGCTGAAATTCACGAGTCTTCGCTGATGCCGTTTTTGAAGGCTCTGAAGTTCTTACGCTTTGAAACGCTTGCAGATGTGGATCGGCTTGTCAAGGAAAATTCCGAGGATGCGTATCATCTGGCGGCGTTTCAGCTTGCGAATACGGACTTGGATATCATCAACTCGTCGCTTGGTGTGATTAGCCTGCTTGTGGTGTACATCTTGAAAAAAGGTGGTGGCGTGGCAGGAATCCGTACGATTCTGGATGACCTTTATGGCGAATCTGCAAGTCACGAATCCTGGGCGAAACGACTCTATGACAGTGCCTTGAAGCTCTCGTTCATGAACCAGTAAAAATGTATCTTTGGGCTTATGAAACAGCCGATTCGAAATATTGCCATTCTGGCCCACGTTGATGCGGGCAAGACGACTCTTTCTGAGAGAATCCTTTTTGCAGCGGGTGAAATTCACCGCCCGGGGCGCGTAGAAGATGGCTTAGCCACGATGGACTACATGCCCGAGGAAAAGGAACGCGGCATCACGATTGAAAGTGGCGTGGCGCATTTCGAATGGAAAAATACATGGTTCAATTTTATTGATACGCCGGGGCATGTCGACTTTGGTGCCGAAGTTGATATGGCGCTTACGGCTGTGGAAGGCGCAGTGCTTGTGGTGAGTGCCGCAAGTGGCGTCGAGACGCAGACGCTTGCGTCGTTTCGCAAGTTGCGCGAATCCCGTGTGCGTACGATTTTGTTCGTAAATAAGCTCGATAATCCCGATTATTCGCTGGACGAGACGCTCATCAACATTGAAGAAGCGCTTGGAGTGCGCCCGGTGCTCATGTCTGTGCCGCAGTTTAAAAACGGCAAGATGTGTGCGATGCTTGATGTGCTGAGCCAGAGTCGTTTGGTGCATTCGGAGTCGGGAGCGGAAGTTATCGATGATGGCTGGGAATCGGATGCGGGGGCTGCGGAAGAACGTGCACTTTTGAAAAAGTATTACGATGAGGCGGTGGAATTTGCAAGCAACTTTGACGATGAAATTTTGTCGCTTGCGCTTGAAAATAAGCCGGTGCCGCCGAAGATGCTTTTGCGCGGACTCAAAGCTCTTGCGGCTAGCGATGAGTACGTGATTTGTTATGCGGGTTCTGCGCTAGAAGGCTTTGGCATTCGCAGCCTCGTGACGGCGCTTTCGTTCTTTTTGCCGGAAGTCCCGACGTTTGATGAAAATGAGTTGGGGCAAGTTGTGCGTTTGAGGCATTTCCGTGGCGTGGGCGAGATTTCGCTGTTCCGCAGCCATGTGGATCTGTTGCGTCGTGATTGGCCGGCGGGCTTTGAATTTTCTAGGCTCAAGGCGAATATGCTTTTGCCTGTGGATGAAATCCGTGCGGGCGATATTTATGCGATGGTCTCGCCGTTTGAAACGGAACTCGGACAGGTGATTTATTTAGACGACAACTGTGCAAGACGAATGTCGCGGCAAACGAAGTTTGACATGACTGAGTCGAACAGTTGGTACTTGTGCGAAGCGAAAGTACAAAGACGAGAGGCGAGAGACGAGAGTGGCGAGCGCGCGGCGGGAACGTCATTGCGAGCTGAAGGCGAAGCAATCTCTAATGCTAGCGGGAATGCCGCACTGAATGGGAATGCCGCGCCATCGATCAGCGAAAATTATTTGCCGCTGTTGCAGACGCGTGTGGAATGCGTACGCACGGAAGATTACGCTCACGTGGAACGCAGCCTCTCGGTGCTTGCGCGAATGGATCCGAGTTTCCGAGTGCAAAAGGATGATGGCGGATTCTGGTATCTGCATACCGTGGGCGAGGTGCAGCTCGATGTTTTGCTTGCTCGCCTCAAGCGTGAATTTGGTTGCGAAGTGCGTGCCGGCAGCCCTGAGGTGCGCTGGCAAGAACGTTTGTGCCGCGAAGTAGGGCCTGCCGAAAATACGTTCCAGATTGGGCCGCATAAGATGTCTATCAGTATCTCGGCTTCTCCGCTAGAGGGCGACGCACACGACATTCGCCTGTCTGCGGAATTTATGGAAAAGGCTCCGCTTGAAATTTTGGCTGGCGTGCGCTCGGCGCTTTTGGAATCGACTGAAGTTGGCGTGCTCGGCAAGGGTCCGCTTGTCGGTGTGCGTTTTGAAGTCCATCGCTTTGAATGGACAGAAGGGGCGCTCCCGCCGATGATCAAGAAATGCTGTGCCGATGCGGTGGCGAAACTTGTGAAGCCTGCGGATGTGCAATTGTATGAACCTGTGATGGAACTTTCGCTTGAATGCCCGGTGAATTTCGCAGGGCTTGTGACGGGCGATATCCAGGCGCGTGACGGTAGGGTGAAAGAAATCGAAGGCGATGGCAAAACGCACTTTTTAAAAGCCGATGTGCCACTGCGAAAAATTTTCGGATACGCTACAGGTGTTCGTAGCATTAGCAAGGGCACTGCGCTTTATAGCATGAAATTGCTCGGGTATAGACCGGCGACAGTTTGATACGACAAAGGAAAAAATGTTGATTGAAAAAATGAGAGTGCTGGCGCTTGTCTTTATTCTGGCGTGCTCCATGGTGTTTGCAGGAAATTCCAAGAACGGCCAAGACGTCAAGAATGATATCAAGAAGTTTTTTGGTGTGCGTGAATACGCCGAGTTGGTGGACGAAGAAAATGACGATGTGTATTTTCTTGGCAGAACCGATCTTTTTGTCTATCCCACATTAAGTTCCGGCCGGAGTTACGGGCATTACGTATTTGAAAAGGAGTATTCGTCGCTAGACGATATCCGCTTGGATGGCGAAATGGATTACCGTTCCTTTGTCGGTTCGCCGTACACGATTCTTAAAGCGGGAAAATCCTTGGTGCTGAGAAAAGCCGAAGGAAATTATTTCTTGTACAACTTCAAAGAGAACTTGTCTGCTAAATAATGTAAAAACGCCCTCGAATGAAGGGCGCTTTGCATGGTTATAAACCGACAAATGTTTAGAACTGGATTTAGAGTCGTGCAGCTTTCGCGCGGCGGCGGAAGTGCTCAATAAGCGGGGCAACGGTTTCCTTGAAGTCGTCGTGAGTCTCGATGCGGACAAAGTCAATGGACATGCGCTGGAAGAGTTCCTTGGTGGCTTTGCCTTGGCGCTTTGCCTCACGGGCGAATGCTTCACGGAAGGCGGCATCGCCAGTGTCGATTAAAAGCGTTTCACCGGTTTCGGGGTCTTCGAGTTCTACAAGGCCTGCGGGCGGGAGTTCCATTTCACGCGGATCCACGACGGACACGGCGAGAACGTCATGTCGCTTGCGCAAAATCTTGAATGCGTTTTCGAAACCTTCATCCAAGAAGTCGCTCATCACAACGACGACAGCCTTGCGGTTCAAAATCTTGCCGGCGTATTCCAAGGCGACTTGCGTGTTGGTACCATGATGTTGCGGCTTGAAGTAGAGAATTTCGCGGATGAGGCGCAGTACATGCTTGCGGCCTTTTTCGGGCGGAATAAAAAGTTCGACTTGGTCGGTGTAAATGAGGAGACCGACTTTGTCGTTGTTCTTGATGGCGGCGAATGCGAGGAGAGCCGTGAGCGTTGCCATGACTTCGCCCTTCATTTGCTTGCCAGAACCAAATTCGGAGCTGCTGGATGCATCGACCATGAGGAGCATGGTCATTTCGCGTTCTTCGATGAACTTCTTGACGTAAGGTGTACCGGTTCGGGCGGTCACGTTCCAGTCAATTGTGCGCACGTCATCACCGGGCATGTATTCGCGGACTTCGCTGAATTCCATACCGTTCCCTTTGAAGGAACTGTGGTAAGCTCCGGTCATCACGGTGTCGAGTGTGCCGCGCACAGAAAGTTCAATGCGGCTAACGGTCTTTAAAACTTCTTTATCAAGCAATTCTTTATCGGCCATCGTAAATCTTCTTTTTTACGCTAAAGAATATACAAATATCGCGCGGGAGAGACCATATGGGGGCGCTTTTATACGGTTAAGAAAGGGGATGCCCGCACACTGGCGGGCATGACAATTAGGCCGAGACTTGTTTAGAACTCGACTTTGGCGAGGATGCTTATATTGCGTCCTTTCTCGGGCATGACGGATTTGAGGCGCGAAAGATGGTTGCGTACATCGGCATTGAACAAGTTATCGCCACGGAGGATGATGCTGTAGTTGGTATGTGTAAGCGCCCAATGGAATTCTAGGAGTGCACCGAACGTGATGTAGCCGGGGGTGCGTTGTTCGTAGCGGTCTAGGCGGTTTTGCGCGAGTGCGAATTCTGTGTTGATGCCTACGCGAACATGCTGCCAAATGTATGCAACTTCACCGTGGAATTTGAATGGCGGGATTTGTGGCATGTCGCTCCAGTTTTCGTTCTGGTAAAAACCGCAAACGTAGCTTGCTCCTGCTTGGGCGTAGAATCCCTGCTCTGCGGAAGTCTCGATGGATGCGTTTGCGCCCATGAGTAGTGCATCATCGCCGCTGACTTGGTAGATCGGCAAAAGCTGGGACCAGTTGGTGTCACCGGTGGCGCGTGGTGCAAGGTGATTTAGGAACCACGTGATGTGCGTAGAGGCTCGCCAGTTGAAATGTTCGCCGTAATCGCGAAATTCAAGTTCTGCTCCATAACCACTTTCGGCATCGAGCTTGTGGTAGCCTCGTTCGTATGTGTAGGCGGCGAGATGCGGACCCTGGTTGTAAAGTTCTTCGATGGTCGGGGAGCGCGTGGTGCGGAATACGTCAAGAGTCAGGAATTTCCCGGGGGCTACGATTTGCGAAAATTCGGCTGCGAATGCCCATAGTGCAAAGTTGCGGTCTTCGATGGCGTCTTTGTCTGCAACGACGCTTTCACGTGGCCTGAAGAATGTTCCGCCAAGTCGTGCGGACAAGGTAATTTCTAGGCCGTTCCAGCCATTTAAACTTGCAATGGAAAATAGCGATGCGGCGTAAGAATTTGTTGGAGGCGTAAAGACGTAACCGCCCATTTCGACAGAGCGGTTGTCGAGTTCACCGCCGAGGCGAATGCCGAAAAATGGACCACTATTGGCGATGAATTTTTCAATGCGCAAATTGGCTTGGTTGACCGCAAATTCTGCACCGACGTATTTCTTTGTCTCAAATTCCTTGTGGTGGTATTGATTGTAGCGGAAGATGACGTTGAGCGTGTCAGGGCTTGTTGCTGGAATGTACATTCCTTGCAAGGTGAGGTCGCGCTTGAAAAGCTCAATGTCTACGCCGTTGGGGTGGCCACCGATGAATCCGCCAGGAATGCCGTAATCGGAATTGAACGAGCGGAACGATGCTCCGAATTTGAAACGGTCGAGACTGTAGGCGGCGCCGACGGCGAAACTTCGATTTTCGATTTCGGTATTTTTAAGTGTGCCCTTGGCGGTTTCCATGTCGCCCATGTTGCGCGCGGAAACTTCACCTTTGAGCGAAACTCCGAGAACGTTAGCGTTTGCGTTTATGACAGTTGCAAATCCGGGTTGCCCTGTTTCGGCGTAGTTCGCGATGTAGCCGTGAAAAAGTGAATCGTCAAACGGAATGTCTTGATGCTTGACGTGTATAACGCCACCGGCGGCGGCGAAAGATTGTGCGAGAATTTGTGGGCCGCGTGTGATACGTAATTTGTGGGCGGTTAAAACTTCGGATGCGACCGCATGATCGGGCGAGGTGGCACTCATGTCTCCACAAAACGAACCATCTTCGGTAAGCGTGACGTGACTGCCGGAAAGTCCTTTGATGACGGGACGTGCTGCGGCAGGACCCATGGAGCGGATGGCGATGTCGGGTGCGTTTTTTATAGTCTCTGCAATGGTTGTGGAAACTTTGCGGTCGAGCTTTTCGTCTTTTAAAATTTCATCTTCGCGAAGTCCGTTTAAGATTGTTTCGCTAGATTGTTCGGCAATAACTGTTGAATTGCCTAAATCTTGGACAAATTCTTGGGCGTATGCAAAAGAAAGGAAGCCTCCGCAAAGGAGGCTCCCCATGGCAGCCCTAATAAGGCTTTTATTCATGATCATGCTCGTGTTCGTGATCGTGGTGATGTTCGTGTTCATCATCGTCGTCGTCATCGTCCTGGAACGGGCAATCTTCTACCTTCAAGGCTTTGTCAACAATGATGCGGATTTCCGGTGTACGTGCGTCGGCGTGATCGTGATGCTTGACCTTGAGCGTCAACGTTGTTTCGCCTTCCTTGACGCCTTTCAGGTGGAAGCCCCAGCTGCCACATGCTTCGATGTCGAGGATGGATTCGTCGCCAATGCTCCAGCCGAGTGTGTGTTCGTCGTCCTTGGGGGCGGAAACTTCTTTCTTTTCGTCGTCGAGGAACTTGACTGTAATGTGTTCGCTGAGGCAGTTTGCATTGACGCGGAGCGCTTCGAGGCTCTTGTCTTCTTTGCCTTGATAAACGCTGTAGGCGAGTTTCCAGTCGGGCCAATAGAGGTTCCAGCCTTCTGCTTCGAAATGTTCGTGTTGGTCGGTGGAGGTGGAGTTGCTGTCGCTGCAAGCGGCGAAGAACGCGCAGAGCGCGGCAAGAGAGAGGTGTTTGATTTTCATTTTTATCCTTTGTATGGGTGAAATTCTATCTGTACATTTTGGCGTCTTTGATTATTGGAAAGCCAATGCCGTCTTCTATCTTTTCAAATTCAAATGTGCCAATGATGGTGATGGGTGTGCCTTGGGATGGAAATTCGCTTGGGTATTTGCGGGGCTTGGCAAGTTCAAAAGCGAGTCCTTGTGAACAACAGGCGAGAGCGTCCTTGATGATGCAGCCGAAAAAGCGTTGCTCCGTCTCTTCGTCGAAATAGGTCGAAAATGCGCCCTTCATTTTGATACGCTTGCCGACATACTTTTGAGGATCGGTGACCATTTGGTAAACCATCGAGTAAACCATGGTGCTGCTCATCCGCGTGAGGTCAATGTCGGCGTAGTTAGAATTTTCTTTGGCGAATGCGGCTGTTGTGAAAATGCAAAAAAATAGAATTGTAAATACTTTATGCAAAATATGTTCTCCATTGAAAAATTATGAATCCTTCTCCTATCGCTATGCTTCGGGGCAGGATGACATTGTACTTTACGTTCTTCTGTTGCGGATGAAACTTGCTATATAAAAGATGAAGAATGCGACGATATCGGCTGCGACAATCGTTGAACCGACGGGAGTCCCGGCGAGAATGGCGATGATAATCCCGGTGAGGGAACAGATAACGGAAATCACAGCTGCGGCTACGGTCACGGAGAAAAAGCTTTTGAAAACCCGCATGGCGGAAAGCGATGGAAATACGACGAGCGCAGAAACGAGTAACGCTCCAACGAGATTCATGGCAAGGACTATGATCGCTGCGATGATGATTGCAATAAGGAGATTGAATGCATTGACGTTAACGCCTGTGGCTTGTGCAAAATTCTCGTCAAACGTGATGGCAAAAATCTTGTGGTAAAAGAGGACGAATGTTACGAGGACAATTGCGGAAAGCCCGACGCAAAGGTAAACATCTGTCGGCTTGAGCGTAAGAATGGACATTGAGCCGAATAGCGTTGTGCAGACATCGCCCGCGACGTTTGCCGATGACGAGAAAATGTTCATCAGCAAATAGCCGATAGCGAGTGCCCCCGCCGAGACCATGGCGATGGCGGCATCGCCTTTAATTTGTATGCCCGAACGCGAGTCTTTGCTGCCACAAAGGAGTAAAATTGCAACGATTACGGTTACGGGCAAAATGATGAGCATGTTGTTCGTAACTTTAAGAACTGCCGCGATTGCGAGCGCTCCGAATGCGACATGCGAAAGTCCGTCGCCAATGTAGGAATACCGCTTGAGAACGAGCGTCACGCCCAGAAGCGAGGAACATAGCGAAATGAGTGTTCCGACAATAATCGCGTAACGAACAAAAGGGAAGTCTAGGTAGAAAAATAGTTTGTCAAGCATGGGATAAATTGTCATGCCCGCCGGAGCCTGTGCTGAGCGCAGTCGAAGTAAGCGGGCATCTCCGTTAATGCACTAATTCGTTAAAGTTCAAAATACGGGTGGCGTTGCTGTGGGCGGCTTCAATGTCGTGCGTGACCATCACGATCGTCATGTTCTTATTTTCGTGAAGGTCCTTGATAATGCTGTACATGTTCTGCGATGATTCGGGATCAAGTCCTGTAACGGGTTCGTCCAAAAGCAACAGGCGCTCGGCCGCGCACAAAGCCCTGGCCAGAAGCACACGCTGCTTTTGACCGCCAGAAAGCTCGCGGAAACTTTCTTTCCGCAGGTTCTCTGTCCGCGTGAGTTCTAAGCACTCGCTTGCGCGCTTGCGGAGGGCTTTCCCGTAAAATGGCAACAGCAGGCTTTTCCCTTGAAATGCCGATAGAACGATCTCTTCGACAGATGCCGGGAAATCTTTTTGCGCTATCGTGATTTGCGGCAAGTAGCCGATTTGGTTTCGCCTGAGATTGTCGCAAAGCTCAATCTTCCCGGATTTCGGGCGCAAAACACCGGCGAGGCCGCGCAAGAACGTCGTCTTTCCGCAGCCGTTTCTGCCTATGATGCAGAGGTATTCGCCGGAATGAATCCCGTAATCAAAACTGTGAAGAATGTCTTTGTTGTTGTATCCCAGTGTTAATTTGTTGCACTTGAGCAGAAACATGTCAGTTCAAAGCCTTTTTCAAGTTTTCTAAGTTAGCTCTCATAAGCGATATGTAATTGATACCGTCGTTTATTTGCTTTTCTGTGATAGACTGCATTGAATTGATGGTGAGAATTTGTGCGTCCTGGGATTTTTTACTTGCGGCGAGAACGGCCTTTGCGATTTTACCGTTGCTGTTTTCAATCGTGAAAATTACCGGAAGCGATTCTGCGTCCATTTTTCCTGCGAGGAATGCGATTGTTTCAAAGCTAGCCTCGCTTTCGGCGGAACAGCCAACAAACGCGGCATAATACTTAATGCCATAATCGTCCACCAGATAGCGAAAAGGAAATCGATCGCCGAAAAGAACGGTCTTGCGGGCGGCGCTTTCTACTGCGGTGCGGTATTCTGCGTCAAGCGACTGGATTTGAGCGATGTAGGCTTCGGCGTTTTGCTTGTAGGCGGATGCGTGAACGGCGTCAATTTTGGAAAGTTCTTCGGCGATTTTCTTCACGAGAATTTCGGCATTCTTCAGCGAGAGCCAGACATGTTCATCGTTTTCAACTTCTTCATCGTGATGGTGGTGCTCGTGAGCTTCGGCATGTTCGTCATGATGTTCATGCTCGTGTTCTTCAGCGTGTTCGTGGTGGTGTTCTTCTTCGGCTTGCATGCCTTCGACGATTTCCTCCGCTTTTACGCGGTCACCAAGAGCTTCCATCAAATTGATTTCGACGCGGCCCTTTTTGGGAGATGCGATGAGAGCGTCTTTGATCCATTCGTCAGATTCGCCGCCTACGTAAATGACCATGTCGGCACTTGCAATCTTTGCGACATCGTGAGCCGTGGGCTTGTAACTGTGCAAATCGATACCATTCTTGATGAGCAAGGTGAGGTTGACGGAATCAGTGCGCGTTCCGAGAATTTCTTTTGTCCACGCATATTCAGGATAAATGGTAGTGATGATGGAAATTTTGTGATCTTTGGCGATCTTGCTTTTTGGATTGTCGTTGCAGGCGACGAGAGAAAACAGTGCTGCGACAAAAATGGCGCACACCAAAGAATAAAATGAAATCTTTTTCATTTTTTACCCTTGTATGGATGTTGAAATTTTATTTGGAAAATTTTTTCAATAGAAAGGGAGGTGCCCGATTAAATCGGGCATGACAAGCCTCTACGAAAAATGCAGTTTTTTTATGTTGCTATATGTTTGAAATTAATTTAGCAGTAAAATTTTTTGCGAGACTAGTGTTATCGGGCGCAGAATGATGACTGCGAAACGAACCAGTCTAAAAAGAAAACAGCGGCAAATGATTTCAATCGGCGCTTCAACGAGTTCAAAGCAAAATTCCGAAATCAAGTCCAGACAGTGGTGGAGGTGATGGCAGACGTGGCAATGCTCGCCGTGGCAGTGATGCTCAACGTGACGCTCCGTGTAAAAGAGCGCTAAGGCGACCATCAGCCTGTCAAGTACGTGTAAATTCAATTTGAGAATCATTCGCAAATTCAAATATAGTACAAAAAGTAAATTTTGGCAATAAAAAATTCCCGACATCGCTGCCGGGAATTTTTTGTTCTAAGGAGGAGTTGTATGAAAAATTGCTTGGTTGATGTGCTTTTCAGCACGAGGCGCTAGCCCGATTGCCGTTAGGCAATGGCAATTTTGCGGGCTGCAGCCTGAGCTTTCTTGGTAAGGTCGAATTTCAGGATACCGTTTTCCAAGGAGACTTTAATGTTTTCGGTATCGATATCGTCTGCCAAGCGGAAGCTACGTTCGTAAGTGAACTTTTCGTCCTTGCGTGCGCGGGTAGCCTTGACCGTCAAGATATTCTTTTCGACCTGGATGTCCATGTCTTCTTTCTTGACACCCGGAAGCTCGACTTCGAGAGCAAAGCCGCCTTCGGTTTCGTAGTAGTCAGCCTTCGGCGTGTAAGTGCATCCGCCCTGTGCGTTTGCGGCGTTCAAGCTGTCAATGAAGTTCTGGATACCATAGAAAGCGTTCGGAAGGATCTGTGTGTTCATCATAATTTTAACCTCTTTTTGTTGCGGGCTCGGCGTTTACCGTTGGCCCTTTTGTTTTACACCCTACCTTAAGCTAAAGCCGTGCCAACTTTTTCATTTTTGAGGATTGCGCAGAAAAATTTTTTTTGTGGGAGGTCGGGAAATTCTGTGAAAATCGCGAAAAATGGCGAAATTTGATTAAAAATCGCGATTTTTGAGGGAATGCGCGGCGAAAAGTGTGCAGAAATGTGTGCTTGGATGGCTAAAAAATGCGATTGGAAGGTCGCAGGAGTGATTGGTATTTCAGAAAGCGACGGTCGGTGTTTCGCTAGTGAAACAATCGGTGCGTCAAAATGAAATGGGAATTATTTCATCGGCATCAAGACAAAGTCGTTGAGTTCCTTGCGGACGTCTTGCCAGAAGGGCATGTACTTGTCGAGCAAGGCGATGTAGTCTTTGTTGTGATGGCGGACTTTCAGGTGCAGGAGTTCGTGCAGTATCACGTAATCTAGGCAGCGGATGGGCGTATGTGCCAAATGCAGGTTGAACCAGAGTTTGCCTGCGGGGTTGCAACTGCCCCACTTGTTCTGCATGATTTTTGTTTGCCAGCCGTTGCACTTTAGGTGCGTTTTCTTTTCCCATGCGGGCAAGCGTTTTTCAA
Source organism: Fibrobacter sp. UWB4 (assembly GCF_002210345.1). Taxonomy (NCBI): domain Bacteria; kingdom Pseudomonadati; phylum Fibrobacterota; class Fibrobacteria; order Fibrobacterales; family Fibrobacteraceae; genus Fibrobacter; species Fibrobacter sp. UWB4. Next base: position 104,739 of record NZ_MWQI01000007.1, read on the forward strand.
TTTCGGCGATAAGCATTTCGCGGAGTTTTTCGTTCACGTAGTTTTCGCGCTGTTGTGCGGTACTTGCTTCGCGAACAGTCAGAATCACATTTTGTCCGTCGATTACAAATCCATTTGCACGGTCATGTTCTACACGCAAATAATACTGACGTCCGAAAATAAAAATGGATTCGCCGGAAACATATTCACGTTCGCTCAAGCGAGCCTGATTTGCAAATTTCTCTTGTTGGCGTTTAATCCATGCGACTTTGGTGCGCACGAAAATCTTGATGGATTCGTCAGAAAGGTTCAGCGGTGCAGAAATTCGCACAGCGCCATCGGGCGGCATCACCGAGAGGTGAATGTTCTTGATATCCTTTTTTGTAACGGCAACTGTAATGCCCGACACTTGCATCCGCATTAGAACTCACTCTGCTTGCTGATGAGTTCATAAACGCGGTCAACTTCGGCATCATCTTGCAGAACATCGAATAAGGCTCGCTTAATCTTGTTGATTTTCACCGGGCTGTTGCGGAAATCAGCCTGCATGCTACTCATAACGGCATCGTAAATTCTATTCGTCATGTCCTCATCATTTCCGCAGTTGTCGTAAATCGCGCGCTTTGCGGCACTTCCCTTGACAGAGGCCGGATAATCTTCGCTTGCCGCCGAAGAATTCACCTTCTTGGCAAGTTCAATATAGCGTTCCAGCAACTTCTTGTATTCAATCAGGCCGTTTTTGCGTTCTTCAATTAACTGGTCAAGAATTTCTGACATTTTGTTGTAGTACGCAGGGTTGACATTTATCTGGTCAACGATTTTGCGGCGGATGTTGTTTTCGATTTTTTCGGCAGCGCTTTCGCGAACCTTCTTCTTGCCAGCAGTCAAATCAAACTTGCAAAGTTCAATGATATCCAGCAAGGTCGTGTCGTCAAATTCAATAATCTTTGTCGAATCGCCAGCGGCAATGTAATTGTCAATAAGGTGGCGCATGTCGGGTTCGCAAGCCTTTAAATCAACAAAGTCGCCACTTGCCTGCATAATCACCTGACGCAAATTCACGTAATCATTGGTGCGCTTTTCTTTTTCGTTCCATTCGGTATCGGTATAGGGCAACGACAAAATCTGTGATTTCAACTCGGCAAACGCGCGCGCCAAGCTGCTCGCCAACGAGTAGAAACGTTCACGCAGGCGGGCAAGTGCCTCAAATTCTTCCGGATTGTTCAACCAACTGATATTTTCGCCACAGAAAAAGTGAATGTAGTCCGACTGTTCCTTAGGCGGTTTCACATCTTCACAAAGCGTCTCGATTTCTTCAAGAGTCTTATTGAAATATTTCTCGGCTTCAGTCGCACGGTCCTTAATCAAACCATCGACATCGCTGTCGTCGTAACCTTCGAATGCACCCGATGTGTATTTGTTCATACTGTCGGCCACATCGTCGAAAAGTTCCTTATAGTCGATAATGATACCGAAAGGCTTCGTCTCGTCATCCAAACGGTTCACGCGGCAAATCGCCTGGAATAAGCCGTGGTCCTGCATCTTTTTGTCGATATACAGATATGTGCAATGAGGAGCATCAAAACCAGTCAACAGCTTATCGACTACAATGAGCAACTTCATGTTAGCCGGTTCTTCAACGAATTTGCGTTTGGCTTCCTTCTCAAAAGCTTCCACCTTCTTGTCGATGCGGGAAGTATCGTCGCCTTCTTCGACTCCGACCATCTTCAGGTAAATCTGGTATTTCCTGAAAGTTTCCGTATCCTCATCGAGGCTCACCGTATCGGTACGCAGGTCGCCCGGATTCGGCGTATAAGAAGAAATGATAGCGCATTTCTTAAAACCCAATGCCTGAAAAATTTCGTAGAAGCGGCAAGCTGTAAAAATGGAATCCGCGACAAGAATGGCATTCCCGCGACCTTCCGCCAAACGGGCATCCTTCGCAAAATCAAGGATGATGTCGTTTGCTATCGCTTTCAGGCGGTCGTAAGACGAATAAACCGTGCGCATATTCGCCCAGCGGGCTTTCAATTTCGCTTTAGCGACAGGCGTCATGCCACGCGTTTTCAAATCGAACCATTCATCAATCCTTTCGCGAGAGCGGAGATCTTGCGGGACATCGCGGCCCTCGTAACGCAAGTCAAGAATCACGTGGTCGCGCACACCTTCGTCGAATTTATACGTGTGGATGTAACTTCCGAAAACTTCCAGACTCGTCTTCTTGTCTTTCTTCAAAAGCGGAGTGCCGGTAAAGCCCACAAAAATCGCCTTAGGCATCAAAGCCGTCATCGCCTTGTGCAACTTGCCCGATTGTGTGCGGTGGCACTCATCCACGAATACAACGAAATCGCCTTTCACGCTAAAGTTAGGCGGGAGCGAATCTTTGATTTCTTTCAAGAACTTCTCGTAATCGCCGTCAGTAACTTCACCGCCACGGCGTCCGAACTTGTGGACCAGCGAACAAATGATAGAACCTTCGGTAGAATTCAAGCGGTTCAGCAAATCACGACCGCTCTTGGTGCGAATAATCTTTTCTTCTACACCCTTGAACAACTGCTCTATTTGGTCGTCAAGTTCATCGCGGTCAGTGACAATCAAAATTCTGCGACTCGGATTGTTCAGCAACAGGCGCTTGGCAAGCCAGACCATCGTGAGCGATTTGCCCGAACCCTGCGTGTGCCATACAATACCGCCCTTCTTTTGCGTGGTAATCCTGTTGTACGTGCGGTGAATTGCGTAATACTGATTGTAGCGGCAGACCTTCTTTACACCATTATCAAAAATGATAAAGTTATGAATCAGGTCAAGGAAACGGACCTTGTTGAACAGCGAATAAAGACTCTCGAAGAGAACGCCGTCAAACGACGAACTCTTATCATCGATAATCAAATCGTTGTCGTCAAGTTCTTGCAAGCGTTCGCGGAACGCCTCTTGCTTCCAGGTCAAATACTTCTTCTCTGGCGTGGCGATTGTCCCGTAGCGGACACCTTCGCTTTCGTTTGCCGCCAGGCAATACTGAATCGTAGTAAAGAACGACTCGATGAATTCCTGCTTCTGGTTCGTCAGGTTCTGGCGAATACCATCGGCAACAGAAACGGAACTCTTCTTGAGTTCAATCACCGCGACCGCAATGCCGTTTATATAAACGACAAGGTCCGGGCGCTTGGAACCGAAAGAACTGCTAACGGTCACCTCTTCAGCAATGGCAAAATGGTTGTTGGCCGGATTTTTAAAATCAATGTAATAGACGCTGATATTTTCGCCATCCGCATCAGAAACAGGGTGCGAATACTTCAGCAAACTGTAAACCGTCTTGTTCGCAGAATATAAACCTTGCTGTAAGTCGCCCGCCGCATGTTGCAAATCGGCAATGGCCTTGCGTGCGACCGTTTCCGAATAATGCTGCTTGCGCACCAAGAATGCAAGCAGATCGTCATAGCGAATGTTCTTGTTCGCCACTTCGCACAAATTGCCTAGGTAATCGTAATGCAATTCGTCCTTGAAGAACTTGATTACCTTCGCCTGCGTCTTGCGTTCGGGAATGTTGATATTCGGTTCGGCCATGTTTAAAAATTCCATTTTTACCAAAATATAAACCAAATTTCACTAAAAACGAATGTTATGGTCGAGAATCATCTATGAATGTTAAAATTCTACGGCATATTTGTAAAATTGCCGTAATTTTATTATATTAAGAACATGCCCAAATACGACGGAAAAGAAATTGGCAATACCGAAGGCTTCATGGTTCGCGAGAACATGAGCGCCTATCAGTATCACCAGACCTTGCAAAAAGTCCAATCCGGCGAATTGCTTCGCTTGCGCCCCGGAGTGTTTGCAGAACCCGCCACTCTGGCAGATACGATGCTTGACATAGATGTTCTTGTGCCCGGCGGCGTGCTGTGCATGTATTCTGCGTGGGAGCATTACGAACTCACTACGCAGATTCCCTCCGCATTTTGTATCGCTATTCCGCGCAAGCGCAAACTCGTATTGCCCGAATTCCCGCCGGTAACGCTTTATTACTGGTCAGATCATCTGCTAGAGTTCGGAACCACAGCGGCGGAAGTCCATGGCCACAAGGTACGCGTCACCGACTTGGAGCGCTCTGTCTGCGACGCCATCAAATACCGTAATAAAATCGGATTGGATGTATGCGCCGAAATCCTGAAAGCATACCTGCATCGCACCGACAGGAACATCGCGAAACTCATAGAATATGCAAAAAAACTTAGAGTCGCCGCAACCCTGAAAACATATTTGGAAATTGGGATTTAAACACTTTCACCTTATTTATTGTATATTAAAAATATGGATTTGAACTTTCGAAAACTCAAGGTGTACCTAGATACTTCTGTTATCAGCTATCTTGAACAGGACGATGCTCCTGAAAAAATGGCTGATACACGAGCTGTATGGGAAACCCTCAAAAGAGGGGATTACGATATTTTCGTGTCCCAGGTCGTTTTGAAAGAACTTAACGATTGCAAGGATCCTTGCAAGAGGGATTTATTCTTCAAGCATCTTCGCGAAATTAATTTTAATGTTGTCGAAATAACGGAAGATACAATCGCTCTTGCCGAAAAATTCATCGATTTCGGAATTCTCAAGCAAAAAAGTTTAGACGATTGCCAGCACATCGCGGCAGCAATCCTTAACGACTGTGACATCATTATTTCGTGGAATTTCAAGCATATTGTCAATGTCAAGACCATTCGCGGAATTAAAGTCATCACCACAATGCAGGGCCGAAAGGACCTGCTGATTTATCCACCCACTGCATTATTGGAGGATGCGTAATATGGATACTCCCGAAATGAGCAACCGCTTTGATGCAGAAGACATCCGCAAACTGCGCGAATACAATTCCTTGAAACATTCCAAGATGTCGCACAAGGAAATTTTGGAAGATATTCGGAAGGGTGCTGAATCCTTTATGTCGGAATTCACCAGCTGTGTTGCCGAGAAACAAGCTGTTTATGACGCTAGTAAAAAGAAGTAGCGCGTTTTTACCTACATAACCATTTTGCCGGCGTTGGCAAAATGGCCTCCTTTGTTTGTTATTTCTCAGCAATGGCTTTCTTGCGCTCCTGTTTCAACTTTTTGGCACTGATTTTGGGCGTGGGGGGGGGGGCAGGCTTTGTTCCGCCAAGTTCGGCAATCGTCTGGCGAACCTTCTTGCCTACGGCAAAATGCGCTTCGTTCGCCTTTTCCTTGCCCTTGATGTTTTCACGACGGAGTTTGTCGTCTGTTTGCGTGATACGGAACAGATTCGCCGCAAGTTCGGTGGCACCCATATGGTCCAAGATCTGTTCGTTTTTCTTGAGTCCCTTGCGTTTGTGAATATCCTTCATTCCCAACCCGTTGTAAAGTCCCTGGTAACCGCGATTCTGGAACACGGCGTAATCCACGGGCGTTTCAACACCGGCTGCCTTTGCAGAACTGGCAAGGAATTTGTTGCGAATAGTCACTTCGTCGCGAATGGCCAGACGCTTTTCGTCTTCCGAAAGCTGAGTCGCCGCATCCGAGATTTCTTTCTGCTCCGCTTCCGATTCTGACCATCTCGCTCACGTGGGCGAAATGGTTTCCCTCATCAAAGCCTGTTTTCCGACATGCTTCGATAGCCTTTTCTATCACAGGCAGAAACTTGCCATATTCGGTATATTCTAAGGCTTTTTGCAATTCCCTTGCATACCAGAATTCGGCACCATTTTCATCGATGTGTTTGATGTTCTCAAACGTCTTTTGAGAGTAAGTGGTTACTTCTTTTTTAGCCATAGGGCCTCCTGTGTTTATTGTTTCAACTAGGAACGCCCTCGCATTACGGCAAAGCCAAATAAAGCAAAAGCGCATCATTCCTTTCTACGGAATGACGCGCATGAGTGTAATGTATCTAATATCGCAAAAGTTGGCAAGAGGGGTAAGAAAATTTTACATCAGCCTTATTTTCCCCAAAGGATTTTCGCCTTTTCAAAAAGAATCTTTCCGCGTTTCAAAATTTGCTCGTCATCCCATTCAATATCAGCAAAGTCCTGAAAGTAAGTATTCAATTTTAAGTAACTTTGCTTGCAAATGGCTTGGCGCTTCCCTTCAATCCGCTTTCCTTTTTCATTTGTATAAGAATGGAATGGTCCGTTACTTACACTAGAATTTAATGCCTGCGTCAACAGAGTTAAGTTTCCAAAACTATTTAGCCTATTCCAGCGATCAGCTTTTTTCTTTTCAATATCGTCATCAGCAACAAGCAAAGGATAATCTGATTCTTTGTATGATTGCGGTAAAACATGCTCAATAGTGAGGTTTTCGTTTATGACTATCTTTTCCGCCTTTGATGTCGAATAAATTTTCTCTATCCTCAGCAAAATCGGAAGAACCTTCTTATTCTGCATATAGTTATAAGCGTCTTTATAAAGCCATGCTGTTTCAAAAGACGTATCATCAGGCCAAATGGTTGAATCACCATCCAATGATTCCAAGAACGATTTGACAATTGGCGCCAATTCCGTTTTTTCACCCAAAAGCATTTCATACGATACTTTTACCTTTTTTGCAATACCATCAATTAAAGGCTGCTTATCCTGTATGCTCTTTTCTATTTCCGATTTAATAGTTGACAAAAATCTAAGAGCCAGTTTGTTGTAGTTCTTTGTAGTCAGATTGCAAACAGCTCTTCTTACCAAAAATGATTCAATATAGTCAAGACACCTTTTTAAATCATCCGTTTCTTTGCCATCATTATATTCCATAAGGAATAAGTATATAGGCACAAACGTGCTGACATCCAACGCTTTCAGCATCTTAACAAAATTTGCAGTTCTAGAATCATCATCTTTTGGCGGAGCTACGTAAAAACGGTAATATTTACTAACCTTGACGAGGCGACCTAATTCATTTTCCACATCTCGGTGTTCCGATAACCACCAATCTTTAAAGACACTAAATACATTACCGACTTTAATTTCTTCAGTTTTAGAGGTAATGAGATAGTTGTAAATGAAAATATCGATTCGAGGGTGGTTTATACGACCTTGTCGTTCTTGCTCTCGCCAATACTTTGACGGAATAATGCCGTCTTTAATTTCATTTGAATCAAAAGTATTCCAATACTTACTATAGAGCTGATTTTGTTTCAAACCTTTCTTAGCGGCATATAAGAAAACAAAATTTCTAATCAAATCAGAAGCAAGCAGCGGTTCACCTCTGGCGTTCAGCGTTTCAAATATCACCTGAGGGTCATCGGTTTTTCCGAGCGTGAGTAACATAACTGTCACATAACTTTGAACCGTCGCAAATAGCGCCTCTAAACGATTTTCGGAATATTTATTTTCCGTATTTTCCAAAATTTGGATAGGAATCTCAGATCTTCTAATCTTACGAATCAACGCATCAGATTCTTTTTCTTCATCAAATTCTGATTCATTTTGAACAAAAGCCAATATTGAACCATAAAAATATAAATACGCTTCAATCATCAAAGGACGTACAAAAGACTTTTGTCGTGGTTTTCTTGGAGCAAGCATTTTCTTGGCCATTTCTTCAACCGAGAAAGAGCCATCTATTAATTTTATTTCATCAATGCCAGCCTGAGTCGGCCACACCTTGTAAATATCGTCATCAGATTCATTTTTATTCGTTAATAAATCAGATAATTTCTTTTGAATCTTTTCATTTTTGAACACTACAGCAATGTCATACATTGCCTTTAAAAAAATGTGCAAGGTGGTCATTCTTTGTTGGCCATCAATCACCTCAAAAGATTCCACCTTTAATGCAGATGTTCGAGGAATTGAAGAAATAACCACTGACCCCAAGAAATGTTGTGGCAAGGGCTTTAATTCGCTTTCTTCTGCTCCTTCAGCAATGAACGTCATTCTATTTTGGTAAGCAAGCGCCCTATCCAAAATATCAAACCAAAGGGGAGCCACCTGCTTTTCAAGTGTCCAAACATATCCTCGCTGAAAAATGGGAATTGCATATTGGCGAGGCATATTGAAAAGAGTTGTAATTGTTGCTAAATCTGGGTGCATAATAATTGCCTCTCTTTTTAGAATTTCATCCTTAAAAACTAAATGGCATCATTGTCTGATGCTTGACGAATCAGACCATCAAGAATTGCAAAGTTCTCTACATTTAATAATCGTAGCAATTCTTTTCCAAACTCGCAATATTCAACATATTTTTTCCCACTGGAGAGTTCATTTAAACATAGATAGTCTTTTGAGCAACCATTAAAGAGGATGTATTTTTCAGGATATAAGGTTGTCAAGATTTTGGTTATCACACCCCGTCCAATACCGCTTAATTCCTTTAAAGCTCTAGAAACTCTCTTCTCTATAGGCTGATTTTCATCTGTAAGCGCCATACAGAATGTCTGTAGCTTACCTTTACGACTTGCAGCATGCAAGGCTTCGCGAACACCATGTTGATCCAAATCGCCTAACGATCCATCTTGGCAAAAGAGGTCAATATTTTTCCCTTTAAACCCTTCAAAGTTATGCACAGCATCTAAATTTTGCTGTAAATTTTCAATGGCTTCTATCCTTTGGTCACGAATTTTTTCGTAAATGGTTTTGTTCCGCCGCAATACTCTTAGTTTTTCAATAATGTCTTCCTGATTAAAATTTTCAATATGTTTGCACACTTTCTTGATTTTACTCATGTCTGGAAGCGGAGTATGATGTTTTTGGGCTAGCTCATTCGTTCTACAAGCAATCATTTCTGCCGTTATTGGCGAACAGGAATTTTTCCATAGATCATTAAACCAATTGTTTATTTTTTTGCATTCAGCAATGTTTTTTGTTTGTAAAGTTAGTTCAGCATTGGAAGAAAAACCTCGTTCAGTATAATTTGCGGAACCAACATAGGCACTAGATTTTTTATCTTTCTTAAAAAGATAAACTTTGGGATGAAAGAAGCTTTCTTCGTGATAATAGCGGACTCTAAGATTCTCGTTATTGGCTTCTGCGTTCATTAAAAAACTTAAAGCTGCGTTTGGTGTTGGCATATCAATGCCTACAATCAAACGAACATAGACATCATGTTTTTTAGAAAGTTTGTCTATTTCTCTTGCTTTTCCTTCACTAATCAGGGCTACGGCAATGCACGCCCTATCAGAAGACGAAAATTCATCTTTGAAAACGTCTTCTAAACTTTCAAAAAACATATTATACTCCAACTTTTCCGATATGAGGATTTATTTAAAGAGAAGTGTTACTTTAAAATATCCATACTGAATGCCATCAATAGAACTGGGACTGACCGATTCTATTTTCATCTCTATGCCATATCGTTCACACAATAATTGAACAAGATACAAGCCTATTCCAGAGCCTTCTGCGATGCATGATGCATTTTTCCCTCTATACCCTTTTTTTGTAATTTCAGAAATCTCCTTACAATCACAAAAAGGACTGAAAGATTCGATTTCAACTTTTAGTGTTGAACCAAATTCATTAAATGTTATATTAACATCTCGATGACGATAAGAATACTTTACAGCATTATCTATCAGTAATAAAGGTATGTTCTCAAAATAGGTGTCTGTATAAATTTCTTTCAGTGAATTTCCATTTATAAAAACATGTTGCTTTGAAGACGAATAAATTTTCGCCATTTTATCAAATTTTTTATATACAACAATACTTGTCGCTTTCTTTCTATCAAAGTAACTTTCTTCAATATGTTTTAATGATAATTTTTGAGAAATAATAAAACTTGAAAAAAAGACTGTTTTTAATTTTTCTTTAATTTCTTTATACTGATCATCAGATATTTCGCCAGCTTCTTCTCGAAAGTTTTCTTGCAAAAGTAAGTCTATTAGTGATTTATTTGTTCCGTTCAAGCTTCTTATTTCATGTACAAATGTTTTGTAGTAATCTGTTAATTCTTTTTCTTTTTTTTCTATGGACAAAGCCTTTCTAGCGTTATCAACAAAAGCCAAACATTCGTCATTAGAAAGGACCGGATTACAAGAGGGAATGAGACTACTTAAAAGACTTCTTTCTCTCTTTTTATCATAATATTTTTCATTTCGAAGGCAAGTAAAAAAAGCGATAGATCCATTTTCTTGATGAAATAAAAACGCAGTCATTCCGCAAGGACATTTAAAAAAACCTTCAGTTCCTTCATTTCTTTTTGAATCGTAAAATGATTTACATTTTCCCTCTCTAAAACGATTTATGCAGCCCATATGAGCCTTGACAAAAGATCCATCCGTCAATTGATCATTTTCGTCAATCATTGGCACTAAAATCATGCTGCACCACCATTAAATTTAAGGATTAGTGCAAGAACATTGTTCGTTAATTTCAGTAGTTCAATCATTACAGCGGATCCATTTGATTGATTGTCTGTAAACCTCTGAATCATCTTGTTTATTGACCCTTTCGATATGGCGTTCACATATTCAGATTCATATTCTGCAACAAGTCTTATTGGAATATTTTCTTTTATCAGAGCATCTCTTGTCATAAGCCATTGTTTTTTCAAGTCATACTTATCCTTAATTGAATCATCTAACAAAGATGTCCAATCATCTACAGATGTTCCTTTTTCAACTTTTTTATCAGCAAAATCAATGAGGTTTGAATAAGACGGACTAAAATCTTCTGCAGTATACGCTATAACTTTTTTTGAAGGGTATTTCAATTTGATTTCTTGTATTAACTTTGCTCCTTCATATTTGCTATTGAGAAATTTACCTACTCCTCTAATGTCGCATAATATTATATCATATGCGGCAACATCGTTTACGCTATCTAAATCTTTCTTTTCTTCCATTTGATATCCATACTTTCTTAACGCCTCTATCAAAACAAAACCAGAGTCATCAATAACAAGAATGTTTGTATTCCGCCTCATTTCAGGAATTTTCTTTACATCTACAATTGTTTTTTGTGGTAACCCATCAATTGTATATGGAATATGGTATAAATTAATCTTTTTCAATAAATCACACATGTTTATCTCCTTTTTTATAAAAGTCTGATTTTTCCGGTGAGGAGTTGTTGCATCATGCCGGTTTTGAGTTTGCGGTATTTTGCGAGTTTGGTTTCGAGGGCCGAGATTTCGGTGTCCATGTCGCTGAGGACGTTTGCGATGGCAGTTTGTTCGGCGAGCGACGGCAATAAAATCAAAATCTTACGCAATTTACTAATACTTGTTCTTTGCCTTGTACTTCCTTGCGTATTATCTGAAATCTGCTTCAAGTATGCATCTGATTTAGAAGTATAAACAAAATACTTTGAATTCAGTTTTTCATTTGCTGTTATACGAATTACATCTGAGCCGAGAACATATTGTTTTTCTTTTTTAGGACAAATAATTGCACGCCCCGCAGGCATCATTTTTGCAACAAGTATTGACTCTTCTTTTGGTACGATACAACGAGCGATTGTTTTCGCATGTTCAAAAGTCGTATATTTCGTATTTTCATCTTCCCATCCATTTTCTCCAATGTTGGAAAGTTGAATAATTCTGGTCTGAGGATCGGATGTATAGTGTTCTTTTTTCAGATTACTGCCAAAAGGGCCATCTGCCATATCCTTCGCTAATTCACTAACAGGAACAAATTCCCAATCGCTCGGTATCATTCCGAGTTCGGTCATTTTGTAGCCACTGGATTCTTCGACTTCGCGCTTTGCGCTTCGCTCAGAATGACACTCCTTTCGTCTTTCGTCTGTAGGGTGTGAGCCCGTTCTTTCGTCTGAGCCGAATCCGGGGAGGCGTTTCTCGCCGGTGAGGAGTTGTTGCATTGCGCCTTGTTTGATGTTTTTCTTTTTGGCGATGAGTTTTTCAAGGTTCGCGATTAGGGAGTCAACGTCGGAGAGGGCGTTTGCAATGCGTTGTTGTTCTTCGATTTTCGATGGTAAAGGAATCGTATAATTTCTAATATCGGCAGGGCTAATATGAGGAATAGCCGAGTTTGTTTTTAACGAATCAATATATGCGATAAAATTGTTTGATGATATAAAATAAAAAAGATACGATATCGGTTGTTTTGAATTTTTCACTCTTAATCGAGCGACTCGCTGAACTAATAAATTACCACTTTCATTTTTATGTATGATTGCAGAATTTTTTCCAACTTTAGAGCCATCCATTCCTATGACTAAATCGTCTTCACGTAGTGCGTATTCTCTTAATGACTCTATATTCCCAGAATAGAAACGATCAATATCATCCGAGTGTCTAATTTGACCTTCCGTAATATTAACCCCTCTAAGTAATCTTACATTTCCATTTTCAAGGATTGTATTTCCAGGAAATGGGAAACCCGTTAGCACATTTGTAAGTTGACCAACAGACTTTACTTCCCAATCGCTCGGTATCATCCCGACTTCAGTCTGTTTGAATTTCGTTTCTTTCATAAATTAAGCCCTAGATCCTTCGACTCCGTTACACTCCGCTCAGGATGACACCAAGAAACACCGGTCACTTCGGCAAGCTCAGTGACCTTTTCTTTCGTCATTCTTCTTTCATCTCTTGTCTTGATCATACCTCAAATCCCATTTCTTTGAGGTGGTTCTTGACTTTGGTTTCGTAGTCGGCGACGGATGCTTCGAGGTCAGGGAGCGTGTTTTCGTAGCGGTCGGCGAGTTCGGTCACGCGGGTTGCAATCTTGTGGCTGGTGGTGTCGTAAAGGCTTTTGATTCCTTCAAAGATGTCAAAGCTCCACTTCTGTTTTACGAGCAGGTCCTTGATTTCTTTTTCGGTGAGTTCGGCATACTTGTTCTTGACGGATTCGTCCAGCGCCTTGTTCAGTTCCTTGACAACGCCTGCCTGATTTTTCGCGGTGGTGGCAAGTTCGGTGTATTTGGCAAGCACATCGAATTCTTCGCCGGTCGTTTTCTGCTTTTTCAGTTCCTTCAGCTTGGCGGCAATTTTCTTTGCGTCCAGGTCTTCGCTTTCTTCCTTCACGTAGTCGGCCAGCACGCTGCCTTCGCCGCTGTTTTCTTCCACGAATTCTTCGAGTCTGGATTCGCTTTCGGCGACAACTTGTCCGGCACGCTCGATTTCGGCTTGTTCCTTGGCAAAGTAAACGCGTTCGATGACGGTCTTGGGCAAAAGTTTGCCTTCCCAGCCGATTTCCTTGGGCTCGGCCTTTTTCTTGCCGTCGTCCTTTTTGGATTCTTTCTTGAAAATTTTCACGATTTCGGCACCGGCCATGTAGCCGTCGTACTTGAGCACGAAAACGTCGTCGCTCATGGTCTCTTGCCAGTAGGCGAGCAACACCTGGTAAACGTCGTAAAAGTCCACGAGTTCAATGTGGCGGAATTCGTCTATCAGCGATTCCGAAAGTTCTATGATAAACTTCTTCACATCTACCGTGCCGTCGATGTTCATCAACTTCTTGGAAGACTTCTTGAGCCATGCGTCAAAGGCATTGTCAATCTGTTCGGCGTAGGCCTTGAATTCTTCGTCGTTGAAGATTGCGCTGCGGATTTCGTCTTTTTCTACCTTGAGCTGGTAATAGCCCGCACGGAATTTCTTGAAGAGTTTGCTCTTGAGGCCCGGGAAAATATCCCAGTAGCGTTTTAAGGAATCCACGTCGCCCGCGGGGATGCCGCCGTTCAAATGGGCGTCAATGGACTGCTCGTCTTCGGCGTCGCCGCTGTCGATGTAACGCGGGATGTTCAGGTTGTAGCCGTTCTTGACCTTGATTTCTTCCATCGGGACAAAGCGCGCGTACTTGGGGTCGTCTTCGATGCGGTTCACGAAGGTCTGCACAATCTTGTGGATGTCGCGTTCGCGCAGGCGGTTCTTGGGGCCGTCTTTCACAAAGTCGTGGCTTGCGTCAATCATGAATATGCCGCCGCCCATCCCCTGGCGTTCGGCAGCGTCTTCCTTGTCCATCACGATGATGCAGGCGGGAATGCCCGTGCCGTAGAAAAGGTTCGCGGGGAGCCCGATAATGCCCTTGATGTAGCCGCGGTCGATGATGTTTTTGCGGAGGGTTTCTTCGGCGTTGCCACGGAAAAGCACGCCGTGGGGCAAAATCACTGCCGCCTTGCCGGTGGGCTTGAGCGACTTGAGAATGTGCAAAAGCCAAGCGTAATCGCCGTTCTTTTCGGGCGGGCGATCGTCATAGCCGTCGAAGCGGCCAAATTCCTGCAAGCCGTCGGTCCAGTTCTTGAGCGAGAACGGAGGATTCGCGACCACAAAGTCGAAACGTTTCAGTGCGCCGTTGTCCAGGTATTGCGGGTTCGAGAACGTGTTGCCCGACTTGATTTCGCCACTTGCCTTGTTGTGAAGAACCAGGTTCATTTTTGCAAGGCCCGCCGTCGTGGTTTCTTTTTCCTGACCGTAAATGGCGATGTCGAAGGGAGCCTCGTCGGCTGCGCGAATGAGGAGCGAGCCCGAACCGCATGCGGGGTCGTAAATGGTGGTGTTTCTGTTCTTGACTTTCCCAAGGCCGATGACTTTCGCCAAGATGCGGCTCACTTCTGCCGGGGTGTAGAACTGCCCCTTGCTCTTGCCGCTTTCGGTGGCGAAGTTGCGCATCAGGTATTCGTAGGCATCGCCCAGAATGTCGTCGCCGCCCGCCTTGTTGTTGCTGAAATTGAATTCCGGGCGTTCAAAGATAGATACAAGGCCGGTCAAGGTATCGACCATGTCCTTGCCGTTACCGAACTTGGAATTGTCGAAGAACTTTGCGTTGTCGATGACGCCTGTTAGGTTGTTCGCTTCGGCGAGTTTCGCGATGGCCTTGTCCATCTTTTCGCCAATGTCCTTGTTGTTCTTGAGCGCGACGAGGTCGTCAAAACTACCGCCTGCCGGGACGTTGATATCGGCGTATTTTTGCCCCTTGAATTTGTCGGTCACGTACTTCACAAAAAGGAGCGTCAGAATGTAGTCCTTGTACTGGCTTGCGTCCATGCCGCCGCGCAGTTTGTCACAAGATTCCCAGAGAGAAGAGTAGAGTTCGTTCTTCTTGATAGCCATATAATAAACAGAATGTCGTTAAAGGGGCGGATCAATCGTTTTTGCGAGATGATGCGTTAAGCGAAATATATAATTATAATGGAATGTAAAAATGCAGCTTAGAAAAAATTCGCCCGCATGTGTGCGGGCGATGTGCTATCTAGAAATAACTGGACCCTTCACTTCGTTCAGGGTGACGAGAAGTTGTTCAAGTCTGGGACGAGAACGCCTTCGCGTCAGGATGACGAGAGCGGGGTGACGCTTTAATTACTTCTTCTTTGCGGTGCTCTTTTTCGGAGCGGTGAAGTAGTTCTTCATGAATTGTTCGAATTCTTCGTCTTCGATTTTGTGCATTACGGAGAGTTTGTCGAAAATCCAGCAGAGCTGTTCGTCAGTTTGGATGGCGACGTAACCATCTTTGCGGAAAACTTTGAGTTTCAAGAGGCCGCTGTCCCAACGGTTTGAAAGTTTGAAGTCTTCGAGCAGGCGAGACTGTTCCTTGCAGATTGCGAGTTTGTCTGCAAATGAATAAATCGGGGCGTAGATGTTTGGGTTGCAGAGGTGTAAAAGTCCGTTACGGGCATTTGCGGGGTTCTTGGCGAACTTCTTGGAGGCAAAGTCTTCGAGCTGTTCCTTGATTTCGGCGACGGTCTTGCCGCGCGTGGCTGCCGGGAGGGTGGAGAACTGGTTCAGGATGCCCTGCAAAAAGCTCAAGTCCCAGTTTTTGGAGGACGTGCCGGTGCCTGCTTTCCAGAGGCCTGCGTTGCCTTTGCCGGTGTTCGCGATGGCGTAGAGGGCGAGAGCCTGTGGGGCGAATTCGTCGTTGGCCGGTGCTGCGGGGATGGCTTCGACGGTTTCGCCGAGGAAATTCTCTGCGAGGAACTGGTCGAATGCGTCGTAGATTTCTTCTTTGCCCGGGACTTTAAAACGGGGGGCGCCATTTGCTTTGAGTTCTTTGATTGTTGCCATTTTTCTTCCTTTATTTTTTTCTTACTTAAATATACACAGAAATGTGGGCGCAGGTACAAAGAATTGTAAAACTATAGCGAAATTCCCGTGTCGCGCTCGCTGACTGTGGTGACTGCGGCTTTGAATGTGTCGTCGCTTGCGATGATGGTGACGCTCTCCTTGGCGCGGGTGATGCCTGTGTATATGATTTGGTTGGTGAGCAGGGGGTGGCCGATTTTTGTCGGCAGGAACATGGTGACGTGTTTGTACTCGGAGCCTTGCGACTTGTGGATGGTGATGGCAAACGCGGTGGTGATGGAATCTTCGGGGAGGACCGAGAGCGGGTAGAAGACGAAGTCGTCGCGGGTTCTTTCGCTGCCTTGGGGTGGCGCTTTTTTGAGCATGAGGCAGGGCGTGTTGCCGTCGAAGACGACGATTCCCGTGTCGCCGTTGTAAAGCTTAAACATTTCTTGGTTGCGCGTGATGATGAGGAGTTGGCCCGGGAAGTAGCCTGAGTCATCCCATTGGACGGTTTCGCCTTGCGATTTCTTTTTGGCGCGCCAGAGGCTCTTGATTTTGGAACAAACTTTTTTGTTGATGTTTTCGATGCCGCGGAGGCCACGTCGCTCGGCACAGAGGATTCGCTTTGTCAGCGAAAGTTGCCAGATTTGGTTGCGTCGAGCGGTTTCGCTGAGGTCGGGGTCGTCTGCTTCGGTGCCGGTGCGTTGCGGATTGATTTGTTCGGCAAGTTCGGGGAGCTTGGCAAAATCGCGGGACCATTCGGCGATGAACGATTCGATGCGCTTGTCTTCTTCTTTTTTTGTAAGCGGGGTGTTGTCGGTTTCGATCCTTCTGTAGAAAACTTTGTCTTTGAAGGTCGCTGCACTTTCGTTTGCAATGTCGCTGTTTTCGTCGAGGTTGCGCGCATTCCCAATTTCGTCGGAATCGTGTACGAATTTGTGCGGGACGAACTTGTTGTTGTCCTTGCTCTCGGCGACTTCCTTGATTTCTGCGGCGAGCTTACCGATGTTTGAACGATCGTCAAATCGGTTGGATTCGTTGAGCTTGACGGAAAAATCCTTGCCGGATTGCACTTTCAAGATTTCGCCGAGGACGGCGCCGGAATCAACAGATGGGAGCTGGAACGGGTCGCCGAGAATGAATATGCGTGCGCCTTCGGGGATAGCTTCGAGAAGTGCTGCGAACATTTCGATGTCGATCATGCTCGCTTCGTCAATGACGAAGATGGAATTTTTTGGAAATTGCTCTTCGTGATTGTACATGAAGCCGCCCGTGCTTTTGGAAAATCGGAGCAGGCGGTGGATAGTGCTGCTTTCGGGTTCGTTCAGCTTGCGGAAAATGCGCTCGTTGTCGGTCTTTTGTTCGTCGCGGATTCTGGCGAGACCGTCGATAAGGCTTTCGCGCATGCGATCGGCGGCTTTGCCGCTCGGGGCGGCGAGATAGATGTTCCAGTCGAGCATTTCGCTGTGGCTTGCGAGTAGATTCCACAGAATGTAAAGAACGACGGTGGTCTTGCCGGTGCCCGGGCCGCCTGTGATAACGAGGTTTTCGGATTGCCCGCGAATGATGGCTTCTGCTTGGCGCTTCTTGATGGTGAAGGGTTTGTCGCCGAAAGGATTACAGATGCTTGCAATTTTTTCGGTGCACTGCGCGATTTCTTCTTCGCTTGGCTTGCTTCCGTTTTTGAACAAGATATTCGCCGCTTTTTCAATCACGCATTTGGCGTCGAAATGCTTGGTGAAATAAAGGTGCGTACCGCTTTCGCGCTTGGCGAGAATGAATGGCTTGCTCAAAGAATCTTCGGCGGATGCGGTGTCGGTTTCGCGGCTTTCCATGATGGCGGAAAAGTCGTTTGTCAAAATATCTTGAATGCCACCTGTGATGATGCTTGCGAAATCGCTTGCGGTTGCAAATGCGTTTTCGTCGATGTCTTCTTCGGCGGTGCTAATGCGGAGCATTACGAGACCGTTCCATTTGCGAGTCCACATATCCGTGAACTTCGATGCTTCCAGCGGAACGCGTGTGTTTCCGTCGTCGAGGAGCGACATGCTGAGTGTCAGGAATTTTTGTGTATGGAGCGAAATGTCGTTCTTGATTTCAAAAAGCAAATGGAGCAAGTGCTTGTCAAGCGGAACGAGTCCGCGCATTTCGATAAGCGCGTCAATGAATTCGTCAATTGATTCTGTAGCGAGTATTTTCTTGTCCATTTTAGTTTTCCTCCTTAACGATGGAGGGCTTGCTCATGAGACCTTTCACTTTTTGATAGGCGCTTGCAAGGTCGGTAAAACTGTTCCAAGTTTGTGCGTAAATGCCCTTGGGTGTGCCACCTTCGGTGCCGCGAATAAACGCGTAATAGATACCGCCAAAGTGCTTTTCAAAAATTTCAGATTCGCTCAAGTTCTCGGCTGTACCTTCGCCGTAGAACTGCTTAAGCCATTGAATCAGACAATAGCTGTAAAGTACGCGCTGGATGGAGTAATCGTTATCGACTTTTTCCTTGAGTGCATCGGGCGTGTAGTTGTTGTTCTCTAGCATGTCCGATTTCCAGTCGAGAATGGAATAGTACTTTTGACCGTTTATAGTGCGGACGAAAAGCAAGTCGATGAAGCCTTTGCAGAAACGCTTGAGAATGTCGCCGCTTTCGGCGCGTTTTTCATCGCTTGCGTTATTTTCAGAGTTTGCGCGATTCTCGTTATGGGAGTTCGCCAGAATCTCGTCAGTGGCGTTCTGGTTGAACTGTACTTCGGGTTTGTGGTCGCTTAGTGGAATGTCAACCAGCGCGAACGTTTGCGGCGCATCTTGTTTGGCGTTCCCTGCGGAATCTTGCTCTGTGTATTGCACGGAATTGCCCGCGATTTCTGGCAGCCTTGCGTTCAACGTATTCCACGTGTAGCGTGTGGCGATATCAATCCAGGCGTCGCGATGATTCCAGATGGGGAGCGATTCGCGCTTGAATTCTTCTTCGATGATGTTTCTCGTTTGCGGATTCGCGAGCGCATCTTCGAGCGTCTTGTTTTCTAGACCGAACTGCTGGAACTTGGTGCATTCGAAAATGCGGTGGAGCGCGTTACCGGCATGTGAACCGCGCGGGAACTTGTGTGCACTTTCGTTCAAATGCGTCTGGTAATCAAGCGAAGCATCGGCTGTGATGGTGCAGTTGACAGCTGCGGTATCAATGTCGCGAATCTGGACTGTTGACGTACGCGCTGTTGCGATTTCTTCGCCCTCGCGATTCGTGCGGTTGCCATCATCGGCGTCTACAGGCGAATCCGCTTTGCCCGAAAGTGAGCTGTAAGAATACTGCATGATGCTTGCGTCGGCGAGCTTGTTTTGCAAATTTGCCATGGCGCATTTTTGTTGGATGATGTTGTCTCGAATTTCGTCAGCGCTTAATGCTTTCCCGATTTCGGAATTTTCATTGAGCGGTTTTAAAATGCGCTCCTTGACGGTTTCGCTGAGCTGTTGCGGATTCCAGTTTTCTATTTTCGGTAAAATCGTCGTCAGATCCGATGCGTTTTCGATGAGACCATTGATGGAACTTTCAAGGAATGCGTATTCCGGCTTGACTCCTTTGGTGTTTTTCCATTTCTCGTAACGCGGCAACATGAGAATCGAAGATGCACGTGTGAAATCGACGTAGAAGAGTCGCTTCCATTCTTCAAGTTCTTCGAGTTCGCGTGTGGTCTTAGCGTGTTCACTGAAGCCAAGACGAATTTCATCGTTGTCATGATAAAGGAACGGTCCTGTTGCGGGGCGCTTGCCCTTGAAACCTGCGACAGAAATCACGACAGGGAATTCAAGGCCTTTCGAGGCGTGAATCGTCATGACTTGCACGGCGTCGTAATCGCTGCTTTTTTCGACGAGGTTGCCGTCTTCATCATCGGCGTTTTCGCTGTAGCTTGCGAGCGCTTCCAAGTGGCGCACAAGATCTTCGATGGAACAGTTGTGATTATAAAGATATTCGATGGCGTAATTGCCGATTTGGCGGAGCCTTGCCAAATTTTGCAATCTCGAAATTTCGGTCAAGCGTTCTTCGACTTGCGTGTCGCTGTAAATGCGTTCGAGCATTTCGGCGTAACGGCGCTTTTGTGCCAGTTCCGTCCATGCGTTTAATTTTTGTCGCACGGGATTGTTCGGGTCGTCGAACGCTTTGCTTTCGGCGTAGTGTATGTCCTGGCGTACAATCCTGAAAAAGTCCGTGATAAGCGCTTCGCTTAAAAGGCGCCTGTTCCATGCCGAAAAATCAGGTGCGTTGATTGCCTTGAAAATGGCGATCCATTCGGCGCATTCACGGCAACTGAAAAGATTGCTGTCTTTGTAACGGCTGAACGGAACGCCAGCAGAACGCATCGCATCTTCGATGGCGTCCATTTCACCACGGCTGCGGGCGAGGATGGCAAAGTCCTTGAAGGTCACGTTTCGGTATTGTGTGCAGTCTTCTTTTTTGAAAACTTGCAATACGGTTTTGCCATCGACAAAAGTGCACCAGTCAATGATTTTTTGAACGGCGGCGCGTGCAAAATCGACTTCGTTGATATCTTGTTCGCTAATCCAGATGGGAGCTACTTCATTGTTGTTAATCTTAGGCGGAGCCTTGATTTGCTTTTCGTTTTGCGGCGGGAGCGATGGCTCAAAATCGACGAGTTTTGTCGCCCCTTCGTTCGGTGTGAAAAAATTGCCTTTGAAAAGTTCGTTACAACCGTTGATGATTCCCGTGGTGGACCTGAAATTTGTCTGTAGCGACATGCCGTTTTTGATTTCGTGAATCGCTTTTTGATAGACGTTCACGTCGGCACTCTGGAAACTGTAAATAGATTGCTTGGGATCGCCCACGACAAAAATCTTGTCGAAAATAGCGCTGAAAATATCCCATTGCAATTGGTTTGTGTCCTGAAATTCGTCAATGATGGCGTATGTGTATTGTGCGCGGAGCCTGCTCTTGAGCAAGGAATCGCCCTTGCTCGTGTCAAGCGCTGCGCGGTGCACCGAGAGAATCATGTCGTTGAACGACTGGCATTTCTTTTCGGTCTTGTGCTTTTGCCATTCGTCAAAAACGGTGGCTGCTTGCGGAATCAAGAAATTGTTCAGCAAAACGCTATTGATGGAAGGGAGCAATTCTTTTAACGATTTGAATGTCAAAAAAGCTTCGTAAGCGTCGGACGGCCAAGTTGTCCGAATAAAATCGCTATCCTTGAATGAAACGCCAGAAAAGAGCGTCTTGTCTTTTTCCCAAAGCTTGAGCGCATTTAAAAAATCGCTGATGCAATTTTTAGATGTTTTGCCAAATTTTTCAGACGGGTGCTTTTCGAGTGTCGAAAAAGCGTCTTGGAAAATGGCAATGTTGAGAATGTCGTCAAATGTTTTTGCAACGGCAATGGTGCGGATGTCGTCATCGCTTAAAGCCGTATCTCCGAATGTGATTTGCTCTGGCTTGTCGAGAGGAATGATTTCGCAGTCGCCTTCACTACCGCGATAGACGTTGACGATATTTTCGAGGCTAGTTGCAACTTTGTTCGCGATGGACTGCGCAGAATCGGTCTTGAGCAAAAACTGGAAATCGCTATTGTCGCTCCACTTGTCGCGAATGAACTGTTCAACGAGATCGTGAACTTCGCTATCGTCAATCATCGACATGTCAAATGGTCTGCCTGCATCGTAGGCGTATTCCTTGAGCGCTTTTTGGCAGAACGAATGGATTGTGAAAATGGCGGCGTTGTCTACATCTTGGTAAGCCTTGGAAAACAGCGCAAGCGTAGCGTCGTTGAGTTCTTTTTCGGTTTCGTTTGTCTTGTCGAGCTTGCGGCTTACAAGGACTTCGTCAATTTTTTTGCGGATGCGGTCTTTGAGCTCGCCGGCCGCCTTCTCGGTGTACGTGACGATGAGGATTTTCTTGAGCGGTGTGCCAAGGCTGATAAGCTTTGCGACCATCAACTGGATGGTGTACGTTTTGCCAGTGCCTGCGGAGGCTTCAATGAAAAGGCTTTTGGAAGGATCAAATTTTTGGAGACTGAAATTTTCCATGATTATGCCTTCCTTTTCTTTGCGTTTTCGGTGACTGTAATTTGCATGAGGCTGCGCATTTTCTTTATCGCCTCACTCCACTGGTATGTAAAGTTGTTGGCTTCAAAACCGACATCGGTGATGGGATCGAATAGGGACTTTTTGTCGAAATATTTCCAGCAGTCTAAAAGCTTGTCCTTGAATGCGCGGATATTTGTAATGCCTGGCGTGTCGAGTAAACTGGCGGGAACGGCCTTGGAATAGGGACGCTCTGTTTCGTTACCGAATGCTGCGGTATAGATTTCTTGCAAAGTCTCTGTTGCCTTTTGCGGTGTCATGGAGACTGTCGCTGTTGTCGGTTCTGCGGTAGAGTCGGTGTTGTAAATGGAAATTTTTACAGTTTGTTCTGCATTGGCATCAATAGAGCCTGCTCTTTGTGCAATGACGGCTAGCGCCTTGACGTAAGGCGATAAGAACTTGTCCAAAGTCGTCTTGCTGTAAGACGAAGAAACGGTAATCATCTCGGAAATGTTGTCGAGATTTTCGCTATTGCACCAGTCGAGCGTTCCCGAAAGAGTCCACTTGCTATCGGCGCTGCGGTCGATTTGAATGTCCTGGATTTTTGCTTGATAGCTCCAGGATTCCTTGATTTGCGAAACGAGATTTTCGCCCATTTTTGCAAGGATCAAGTTCTTTTGCGATTCCATTTCGGCGAGAAGCTTTTCACCGAAGATGCCGTCGGGCATGTTGCCCTTGAGCGCGGATTCCTTCTTGAATTTTTCAAGCTCTTCGGACTTGTGCGAAAGTTCTGCGGCAACCATCATCTTGAGAAGTTCGCTCTTTTGCAGAGGCTCGAAATGAATCGGCTCGAACAGTTCCTTTTCCGGATCGTCAGATTCGGAGGCGGCGAGCATCTGGCTGATGCGGAATTCGAACGGGTCTTTCAAGAAATCGCTGAGCATGTAAAGCGGGACGCGTTCGGGCAATTTGACAGCGACGTTTTCGTCGGCGGTTTGCATCGCGCCAGTTGCAGGGTTCACGTGTGCAAATCCGTCTTGCATCATGTTCAAAAATGCGCGCTTGTTGCGGAGGCTCTTTTGCGTGAAAAGTTCCGTAAAGTCTCGAGTCTCGTCGAGCGAAATCTTTTTTTCGGGCCACGCTTCGGAAAGTCCGATTTTTTCGGCGGGCGCGATGTTCTGATCGCGATTAATGGCATTGACCAAAAACTTGCGGATGTCATTCACGACGGAGGTCGGGTAAAGTTCAGCGTCCTTGCGGATGTCCTGATTTACGTAGCTCACGTGGAAACTTTCGCTTGTGCTCATGAGCTGGCAGAGGAACGCGTAACGGCGCTTGGCGATAGGCGAATCGTCGCCCGGCCACGGGCGGCAAGACTTGCGGAGGTCTAGTGTGTTGTGCTGTTTTGCGCCTGGGAAGTTCATGGAATCGCCACCGATAAAGAACAAGTGCTTTACAGGGATAATGCGGTTCGGGATGAAGTTCATGAACGTGACGCCGTTGACGAAAAGCGTTCCGCAACTGTAAGCAGATGACTGTGCGGCGGTGAGAAGCGTCTGCTTGACGACTTTCCACGAGATGCTTTCAAGTCCCGCGTCCATCTGGTTGCGGAGACCTTCGATGGCCTGCATCACGTTGTTGACGATAATCGTTTCGCTGGCGAAGCCATCGGGCGCGCCGGACATCGTGATCCATTCGCTGATGAAGTCACTGAGCTTGTCGAGGTCCGCGACTTGCCCGGCCTTTCCGAAATCCATCCACTTCTTGAGCGATTCGATGCATTCTACGAACTTGCAAAGTGAGCGGTTGTCGCTTGTCGCCATGTCGGCATACGGCATGAGCGTTTCGCTAGAATCTCCGTGTGAAAATACAACGGGATTCTTCGTCATTTTTGCAAGGAGCAAACGGCGAACGCCGCCGAGCCAGTCCTCTTTTTTGTGCTCGCGGTCGCGATAGACGTTCGTCTCTTCAATCCAGCTTTCCCAATTGTTTACATCGTCTTCGCTGATGTGGCGCGTCTGCTGTACGACCGGATTGCGCAAAAGAGCAAAGAATGTCGGGCGTGTAATGGTGCCCTGTTCCAAAATCGAGAACAAGTTGTCCAGTACGTTTTCGGTCTGTGAACTTCTGGCGGGTGAATCGACAATGGCAAACGGAATGTGCAAAAATCCATCCTTGTCGTTTTCGCTGGCGTACTTTTTCTTTTCGGGAGTCTGGTCAAAAATCGTCTTGATGGCCGTGCGGTAATCGTCCAGTGCGGGCGATACGACGAGAATGTCGCTCACGCGAGCGCCTTCTTGCATGAGCTTGCAGATGCTCGTGTGGAGCGCTTCGATTTCGCGAATCTTGGTCGGCGCTGCGGTCACATCTAGGCTAAAGTCTTTCGCCTTGCAATCGCTTGCGGTAAAGTCTGGCAATGTGTTGATGCGGTTTGCAATCGCGTACTGCACCTTGTGCAAAAGCGTATCGTGCGGGAGTTCGCTTGCATCGCTAATCTCGTTGGCGGATGAGTCTCCGCGACCGCTCGTGCTGAAGTCGAAATCGTAATTGGCGGCTTGGCACCAGAGCTTGATGTTGTCGCGTCCGGAACGTCCCCAGTTGCAGAGCAGCGTGTTTTCGGATTCTGCTTCTGCGCTTGTGTATTCGGGGATGTCATCGACATCGTTGCTTTCGCCCGCATCCGAAATCCCAACGGACATTTTTTCGCGGACCTTGTCGATGTCCCCATTTTTGTCGCTCCACTGTCCACTGCGTGAAATCCAGTTTCGGTGAATCGTTGCGTTTTGCCTGTGAACGGTTGAAGTGTCTTCCCAGAATTCCATACAGGGATTCTGGATGTAGGCGTAAACGTCGTGCGTCTCGGCGTACTTCTGCAAAATTACGCGGTAAAACTGGCCCATGCCTCCGAGGCCAAAAATGAATAGCGGCGTGTTGCCTGTGTGTTCCGTGTGGAATTGAACATTGCCATTTTTGTCGTGGCATGCAATGTAGAGGTACGGGATCGTCATGTATTCCGTGCGTTCGATTCCCTTGCGCTTTGCTTCGTTCTCGAAGACTTCGGAAAGCAGCGAAGGCTTCCCTTCGTGGGCGTGGAAAATGGCGGAGTACAGCTTGCGCTGCCAGGCTTCACGCTTTGCAATGTCGTGGTTTGATATTCCAAAAAAGTCATCCAATTGACCTTGCTTCCACTTGTCGAGAATGCCCGGTGCAGACTTTCCGTCGGTGCCGCGAATGAAATCGCTCGGCCTGCTTGTCTCGTATTCCAAGAACAGCGAAGCCATCTTGCTTGCAAAATCGAAAAGATGCGTCTCGTCGAGCGCTCCGTCGATCACCAGGTAACGCGTGACTTCATCGTCCATCAGCATGTAGTTCGGCGTACCGTTTGTCTCCTTGACGAGGTGCGCGAGAATCACGTTCCGAAGCATATCGGAATTCAGCTTTTGCTTGTGCGGGTCATCGCCAATGAGAATTTCCATGAGGAAACGGTCAATCATCATCGAATTGAACCCGACGAGGGACTTTTTTTTCTGTACCCATTTTAGCCTGAACCATTGTTCCAGTTTCGGGTCCGGGAACAGGACTGCCGGGGCTTCAAACGGGTTTGTCCATGCTTTGGATACCGCCTCGATCAGTTCGTCGGCGAGGTTTTCTAGGTTCAGCGCAAATTTCAGGTAAAGCATGGCTACAATATATTAATCTGTGACACGAATCGCATGTTTTTGATGGATTCATTTTAATTTTGGGGATTTTTCATATATTTTGATGGAGACGGGGCAAGCATGATAAAAAAAGATATAAACCAACAATCTTGGATCGAAAAAAGTAACGCAATTATTGAATCGATTGCGGATGAGTTTGATTGTGTTTGCTATGTGGACTTGTCTAAAAGTCCTGAAGAAGATGATGTTGAAATCTTTCATGCCAGTCAGTTTCTCGTGGCTCGAGTTCCCGCTCTCCGTGGAGAGCGCAATCTCCGTAAGCGTTTAAAACTCATTTGTGATAATTTCGTTTGCTCCGAAGATCGTGATGATTTTCGTGAACGAACCCGTCGCGAAGTGATTACGCAAAATCTTGAAAAAGCCACTCAATATATAGTCCCGTTTAGATGTGAACTGGATGGTGCCGAAGTTTATTTTCAGATGAACTTCTTCGCTGACCGCGACAAGTCCGGCAAGTTTAAGGGCTTTACTTTAAGACTGCGCAATGTGGACCGCGATATCCGTTCCAAGCAGCGTTACGAACTCGAACGCCACCTCAATGAAAATATCGTCATGAAGTTTGGCGAAAAGGTGGAATCCGTTTTTGTCTTCAATCCGACAAAGAACACGTTCAGGACTTTGTATTGCAAGGATGAACTCAAAGGTCTTTTTCCGGTCGAAGGTAAGCTCGATGGAATTGGTGGGCTTGTTGTCATGGACGTCATTCATCCCGCTGATCGTGAGATGATGATGAAAGGCCTTGATATAAACAATGTCCTTGACCGCCTTTCTCGTGAGCATAGTTTCCGCTACCTGTTCCGTGATATTGCTCTTGGTTATGCTCGATGGTACGAAGCGCGCGTGATGCGCTTTGATATTGGTGACGATAATGAATTTTTGGTGGGCTTTGTCAACAAGAACGATGAAGTCATCAATAAAAAAATTAACGAAAAAGTCAGTGAAGAATTTGCAAATATTGACCTTATCAACCTGGAAGAGGATATCATACAGGTTATTCGCAGGTCAAAGTATTACAATGGCGTAAAAGAAAAGGATATTATTCCTTTTGAAGTCGGCTTCAAGAACGCGTCAGCATTTGTTCATGAGGAATTCAGGGAACAGTGGAATGAGTTTGGAAGTATTGAAAACTTGAAACGTATTTTTGCGACTACAGATAGCCGGGAAATTGTTTTCAAGCATTTGACGGGTGACGGCTCGTATTTTTGGTGCCGCAACGTGTTTCGTGTCCTGGATAGGATTGATGGTGTCCCGGTAACGCTTGTCATGACGGCCACGGTTGTGGATAGGGACCAGTCCGAAAAGCTCAGCTTGAACGAAAAGCTCGTGCAGCAGAAAAAGGAACTTGAACGAAACCTTTCGATCATTGATGTCTTGGCGTCTGAATATTCGTCGGTTATGTATGTCAATCTTTTGACCGAGGAAATGATCCCGTATTCGATGAATGAAATTTCAAGACCTTATTACGAAATAATGAAGAAGAACGGCATTAAGTATATTGATGCCTATTTGCGTTTTGTAAATGAACGGGTCTATGATGCGGATAAGGAGAAGATGCTTGAGGCTGGCAATGTCAGCAATATCAAGGCATTCCTGAAGAATAACAAAACATATGTGGTCCTGTTCCGTTCGGAATCGTCGGGACATATGCGCTACAGTGAAATGAAGTTTGTGAAGGTCGGCGCTGACAACGAGGAACCGAAAGCAATAATTGTGGCCTTTGCAAACCGCGATGATGAAGTGAGTACCCGCTTTGTGCATGACAAGATCATGGCGGAGTACGAGGCGATTCTCCTTTGTGATCTGTCGAATGATTCTGCGCGTGAAATTTTGCCTTCGAATAAGGTGGACTTTGGCAACGAGCAACAGCGCAATACATGCTCCTATCGCGCAAGCCGAATGGTGCAGATTGTCGATAGCGAATACAAGGAAGAATGGATGAGCCTTGCAAGCCCGCAATATATCCAGCGCCTTCTTGCGCACGATGATCGTCGGGAACTGCTTTTTAAGGCGTCGATTTTCAAAAATCCGTGGGTGAGTTTTGTCATGCAGGTCGTGGAACGCCGCAATGGCGTTGCGACTCTCGTGATTATGACTTTTGCTGCGGTGGACAAGAAACGCGCCGAGAAAATCCAGCTGAACAAGAAAATTGCGGAACAGAAAGAGGAACTGGAACGTAACATTTCCATCATCGAAGCGCTTTCCGCAGAATACACGTCAGTGTACTATATTGATCTTGATTCCGAACAGATAACGCCTTATTCCATGAACAAGGCGACTGCAAATTCGTTTGGTGAAACATTTAAGCAAAATGTCAAATATTCCTTGGCGTACTCCGTGTATGTCGATAAGTTTGTGAGCGGAATCTACAAGAACCGAATGCTCCAGGCGGGTTCCATTAAGAATATCCGGGAACAGCTTGCCAATCGCAAAAGCTTTAACACGATGTACGTGAACTTCCTCAATCGCTATTGCGAGATGAAGTTTGTGAAAGTCGGCGATTCCGATCACCCCCAATATGTGGCGCTCGGCTTTGCAGATAAGGATGATATTCTTCGCAAGGAAATCCAGCAGCAGTCTGTAATCCAGGGCCTTGCCGAAGACTTTGACTTGGTCTGCTATGTCGATACCGTTTCCATGCACGAGAATGTTTATCGCTGTACGGATGTTTTCCCGCGGATCATCAGGAATTGGCAGGAGATTCAGGGTTTCAATAAAAGGTTGAATTTTATTAAGAATGAATTTGTTTGTGAAGACGATCGGGACCAGTTCTACGCATCGACGCGCCGTGAAATCATTCTTGAAAATTTGAAGAACAAGAATGCCTATTATGTGAATTTCAAGGCGAATGTCTTTGACCATGTTGAATACTGGCAAATAAAGTTTGTGCTGACGGCGACGAATCCTGTGCAGATTGTCGCTGGCTTCCATAGTGTTGACGAGGAAACCCGCAAGCAGAAAAAGGATAAGGAGGCTTTGGAGCAGGCCCTTCGGATGGCTAATTCTGCAAGCCGCGCGAAGACGACATTCCTCAACAACATGAGCCATGATATTCGTACGCCGATGAATGCCATCATTGGTTTTACGGGCCTTGCTGCAGAGCATATTGACAACAAGGAACAGGTTGCAGATTATCTTGCGAAAATTGAGCAGTCTTCGGAGCATTTGCTGTCGCTTATCAATGATGTCCTGGATATGAGCCGCATTGAATCGGGCAAGATGAATATTACGGACCGTCCAGAACGTCTTGCGGACATAATCCATACGCTCAAGGGGATTGTTCTTTCGGATGTTCGCGCTCGGCAGCAACAGTTCTTTATTGAACTTGAAAACATTAGCAACGAGATGATCATGTGCGATAAGCTGCGCTTGAATCAGGTGTTGCTGAATGTTGTCTCGAATGCCATCAAGTATACGCCTCAAAAAGGTGTCATCTCAATGAATGTCAAGGAGGTTCCTGCTGAACCGGGTTATGGAATTTACGAGTTCCTTGTAAAGGATAATGGTATCGGCATGAGTGAAAATTTCCTGAAGCAGATTTTTGCGCCGTTTACCCGTGTGAATTCTTCGACGGTAAGCGGTATTCAGGGAACAGGCCTTGGCATGTCCATCACGAAAAATATTGTCGATATGATGGGCGGTACGATCCGCATTTTGAGCAAGGAAAATGTTGGCACCGAAGTCATTATGACTTTTAAATTTAAGCTTTGCGATGAACCCAATAGAATTGCTGCTTGCAAAAAGTTCAGGGGCTTGCATTGCCTGATCGTAAACGATCGGCCGAGTGTCTGTAGAACGGTTGATACCGCCGTGAAGCTTGAAGAGTTGCGGTATGACTTGTGCTCCTCTGAAGATGAGGCCCTGGCTTATATAGAAAAATCGAGAGCCTTGAACGATGAATACCGTCTGTTCCTGATTGACTGGAATGTGCAGGGGATGAAGAGCATTCAAATTGCACGGAATATTCGGAAGCTCGTAGAATCTAGAATCCCGATTGTTGTGCTTACTTCGTATGACTGGCTGGATATCGAAAAAGAAGCGCTTGAAGCTGGTGTGACGTCGTTCTTTGCAAAGCCTTTGTTCCCGTCGGATTTGCAGCAGATGCTTGAACGGTTCTGCGGAAATGTACCGGGGAATGTTGCTGAGTCGGAACAGTTGATTTCGCTGCCCAAATCGTTTGATTTTACTGGCCGCAAGGTGATGATTGTCGAGGATAATGTGCTCAATCGGGAAATTGCTACGGAAATCTTGGAAGACCGCGGCGTAGAAGTCACTGCGGTGGAACGTGGCGACTTGGCTGTTGAAAAATTGCGTTTCTCGACAAATAAGTATGACGCTGTCCTGATGGATATTCAGATGCCTGGTATTGACGGTTACGAGGCGACCCGCCAGATCCGCAAGCTGAAAAATAACGATGTCGCAAATGTGCCGATCATTGCGATGACTGCAAATGCGTTTGATGAGGATAAACGTGCCGCGATGGAGGCGGGCATGAACGACCATGTGGCAAAACCCGTGGATGTCAATGCCCTCTGCGCCACCCTCGCGAAATTCTTTAAATAAGCTTTTGAATGCCGTTGTCGAACTCGACCTTAAACCACTTTTCTTCGATGATTTCGTAATCAGAACCGCCATTAAAGACGTTCGCGTTTCCGTAGACTTCGTAGCCTTTGCGCATGGAAACAGGGCACACGAATTTTATGGATAGCTGCTTGCAGACTTCCTTGACGTCTTCTTCCGAGATGTTTTGACAGTCGGTGCTGTTGCAGAGCCTTGCGCTGATCTGCTTATTGAACTTGCGGAGCAAAAACGTGTAGCTCTTGAACGTGAATTCGGAGGATTCTTTTTCTTTGGCAAGGGCGTCCTCGCTACAAGAAATTGAACCTATGACGCTGTATTCGTAATCCATCGTCTATAAAGATAATAAAAAAGCCTGCTTTCGTTTTAGATCGATTGGGTGTATGCGAATATTTTTACTTCTTGTCAAAAACAGACATTATCTATTTGTATATTTGCAATGAGGTAAAAAGATGGATATTTCTTTGATTGTTGCGGCTGTTGCTGTTATTGCCTTTGCGTTTGGTGCGTTGGCGGGGGCGCTTGTGATGCACAAAGTAGGGCGCTCGGTGCATGATGATCGCGAAGCTCTGTTCAATGCTGAACTTTCTGCGATGAAGTCTCAGTTTGAGGCGGTGTCGGCACGGCTCCTCAAGGAACGCAGTGAAGAATTTAAAGGAGAAAACCGTGAGCACATGGAAATGATCACGAAGCCTTTGTTCAAGGAACTCGACAACATGCGCGAAATGCTTGGCCGCGCGAAAGAAGGCAATGACAAGAATATAGCGGAGCTGAATGGCGCTATCAAGACGATGGTGGAACAGTCCAGAAAACTCGGGCTTGATGCCGAAAACTTGGCCGATGCGCTCAAGAACCGTGGCAAGGTGCAAGGCGACTGGGGCGAGGTGGTGCTTTCGAATATTTTAAGCGATAGCGGTCTGCGTGAAAATCAGGAATATTTTGTGCAAAAGAGCTACACTGACGAAAATGGGCGCGAGTTGCGCCCGGATGTGGTTGTGAAGTGCTCCGACGGTTCGAATGTCATAGTCGATTCGAAGGTCTCGCTGACAGCTTATTCGGAATACGTCTCGGCGGAAAATGACGAGGCTCGTGACGCGGCATGCAAGGAGAACTTGGCAAGCATCATGAAGCATGTCGATGAGCTTGCTGAAAAGAACTACCCGAAGGTCGTGCCGCATGCGGTACCGTATGTGCTCATGTTTGTGCCGAACGAAGGAAGCTATATTCTTGCGGTGAACAAGGACCCTGCCATTGCACAAAAGGCGTATCGCAAGGGCGTACTGATTATCAATCCGACAAATCTGATGCTTGCGCTGAACTTGATTTTGCTGACCTGGCAGAATACGCGCCAGGAAGAAAATTGCGTAAATATCATGAAGACAGCCGAAGGGCTTTACGAAAAGTTCTGCGGTTTTACGGACAACTTTGTAAAGGTTGGACGTCAGTTAAATACGGTGCAGACGGCTTATGCCGATGCGCTTGGGCAGCTGAAGGACGGCAAGGGCAATATTCTAAGCCGTTTTGAAACGATGAAGCAACTAGGGATCGCAAGCGCCAAGACAGTGAATGAAAAGTTGAAATAATATATTGGGCGATTTAAAAAAGTATCTTTGTCTTGAGTAGAGGCGTTTTTACATGAAATTTATCCATACCGCAGACTGGCATCTTGGCAATACGATGCATGACATTGACCGCGCAGAAGAAACGGGCGCATTTTTTAATTGGCTGAAATGTGAAATTGAATCTGCCGGTGCGCAGGCCCTTGTCATTGCGGGCGATATCTTTGATGTGGTAAATCCTTCGAACATTGCAAAGACGCAATATTACCGTTTTTTGGCATCGCTCTTGAATACTCGCTGTACCAATGTGATTGTCGTGGGCGGCAATCATGATTCCGGAACGCTTCTCGATGCGCCGGCGGGCATTCTTGATGCGCTGAACATAAAAGTTGTGGGTTCCATTAACAATCGCAAGGTTGAAGATCTGGTGATAGAACTCAAGGATGGCGGCGGCGATATCATTGGCATTTGCTGTGCCGTGCCGTTCATGCGCAATCTGGAACTGGAACAGTTTTATAAGGCGAGCGGGCAACGCGGATCTGGCGAAAGCGCCGATGCTGTATCTGACGAGGATTTACTGAAGCGCCTTTATGCAGATGCGTACCGTTGTGCACTTGAGTTGCGTGGCGATCGTAACATCCCGATTATTGCAACGGGGCATTTGTACGCATCGAAACTTTCAGGTCGCGAAAACGATGGGAGTGAATCTGCTGCGGAACTTGCAAATGTTGAAAATGTAGCGCTTCCTGAAAATTCTGTTGACGATGGCGTTCGCGAAGTGATTGGAACACTTGGCAATGTCGATGTTTCGACGTTCCCGGACGGGCTCGATTATGTGGCGCTGGGGCATATCCATTATACGTCAATGGTCGCCAAGAATCCGAAAGTGCGCTATTCGGGTTCTCCGTTCGTGATGGGCTTTGATGAATCGTATTGCAAACGCTATGTTCTTTGCGTTGATGCTCAACCGAATGTACCCCCGGCTGTCGAAAAAGTTTTGGTGCCGCAGACGATGCGGTTTGAACAGTTCAAGGGAAACGTGGAATCGCTCAAGCGCGACTTGCGCAATCTTGAAAAGGAACTGCTTCAAAATCCGGTGGAAACGTACGTTGATTTGCTTTTGACCTCTGGCGATTTTGTGAGCCTGAATGAAGCGCTCGAAGCCGAAGAAGCCGGCAAGCATTTTGTGGTCAAGCGCCACCGCATTTCGCGTGATGTTTTGCGCAGCGCGAATGCGTTTGATGAATGCGTGGAATCGACAAAGCAATACACGAAAGAAGATTATTTCAGAATGCTAATCGCCTCGAATGCAGAAGAAAGTGACGATTCCGAAGTTGTGAAAAGCCAGTACGACAAGTTTATTGGTCTGTTTAACGAAGCTGTGGCGAAAGCGCATGAGAACGCATAAGAGGGACCGATGAAGATTAAGAAGATCGAGTTTTGCAATATTAATTCCCTTGCGGGCGAATGGACGATTGATTTTGAATCTCCTGATTTTGCAAATAGCGGCATGTTCTGCATTTCGGGCCCGACAGGTTCTGGAAAGACCTCGATTCTTGATGCAATTTGCCTTGGACTTTACGGCAAGACGCCGCGCTTGGGCGCCATCGTTGGTGATTCCAACGAGGTGATGACCTATGGTTCCAAGAGCTGCTATGCAAAGGTAATTTTTGAATGTGGCGGAAACATTTATTCGGCGCACTGGAGCCAGCACCGCTCTTCGAGAACGAATAAGCTGCAAAAGTATTCCTGGGCGCTCTCGAATGAAACGACGCACACCGTAGAAGCGTCTTTTTCAAAGCAGTCTGAAATTGAATCGACGATGACGCGCGTAATCGGGCTTGACTTTGGACAGTTCACCAAGTCCATGATGCTTGCGCAAGGCGAATTCAACAAGTTCTTGAAATGCAATGAAAATGAACGTGCTGCCATTCTCGAAAAGCTGACGGGCGATAGCATTTACAGAAAAATTGCCGTCGCCGTTCACGATTTGTACGCAAACGCCAATAAGGCTGTCGAAGATGTTGAAAACAAGATGGGTGCGGTCGCCTTGCTGAGTGAAGAAGAACTTGCTGAACTGAATTCAAAAATTGAGACAGCCTCGTCGCAAAAAGAATCGCTTGCTCTTGATGAAAAACGCTTTGGCGATATTTGCATTTGGTTCGAGAATCTGCACAACATTGAATCGCTTTTGCAAAAGGCGAAAGGCGGGCTAGAAATTGCCGAACGCGAAAAGGCGGGATTCGAGCCGAATCGCGAAAGGCTCGAACGCGCCTTGTGCGCGCAGGAAGTTGAATCGTCGTATGCCGAATTCAATTCCGTGCGCGGAAATCTTGAACGCATGAAAACGCAACTCGGCGAATGCAATGGTAAGCTCCCGGTTGCTGGAGCCAATCTCGAAAAAGCTTCGAAGGATAGCGGTGAAAAACAGGCTTCGTTCGAAAAGTGCAAAGCGGACTATTCTGCGAGTGAAACCCTCTGGCAGCAGGTTTCTACGTTGGATGGCGATATTCGAAATGCCCGTGCGCAGTTGAAAAATGCAGAGACGGATGCTACGAAAGTTGAATCGGAAATTGTGGCGATTCAAGCGAGAATCAAGGAGTTCGGCCTTAGAATTTCTGAAAATGAAACGGCGCTAAAGAGAGTCGAATCGTATATCGCAGAAAACGGCAAGGACGAAACGATTGATGGATTGCTTTCGCTCCTGAAATCGCAGGTTGCGGAATGGAAAGCCGAAAAATCGACGGTTGCCGAAGCTTTGCGAAAGCTTGAATCTCAAAAAAATGCATTGCAAGAGTTTGACGGTGCTTGCGAACGGCAAAAGCAGAAACTGGGCGCATTGCGAAATTACCTGACGGAGCACCAGATTGATGCGGATCTTGTGAACCTTTTGCCCGAATTGAACGGCTATGCCAACGATGTGGAACGTCACCACAATGAATCGTCGCGTTTGCAGGGCGAGATTGAATCTAGACAGGCTGAAACCTCAAACCTCTCTGGCGAACGTGAAAAAATGCAAGCGAGTTTAGCGGCGCTCCTGAACGAAAAGGAGACCGTTATTCAAAGCGACATCCCGGTTGTTGTTGCGGAACTTCGCCGTACCCTGAAACCGGGCGAGCCTTGCCCTGTTTGCGGTTCGCGGGAACACCTGTCGTGCGAGGATTCGGCGGCGATTGAAAATGGCGCTGACCGCCTAAACGATTTTGCAGATAAGTTGCGTAAAATCAATGGCGAAATGGAAAAAGTCCAGCGCTTGCTAGATGGCCTGGCTGCACGTGAGCAGAACCTCAATGATGCGCTTTGTGAGCTTGCCGAAAGACAGAAAGTCGAAAAGGCTGCGGAAGCGTCTGCGATTAAGCTTTTGGATTTCAGGCTTGAACCGTGGCGAATCTCGGCGAATCTCGAAAGCGCGAATCTCGAAAACGACAAGGCGAATTTTGAAAATGCGACTCCTGAAAACATTCGCGGAATTTTGCAGAACTTGCAGACGCTTAAGACAACGTATCTGCAAAAAAAGGAAAGCGCGGATGACTTGCAGAACAAGGTCAACAATGATGTGGTTGATCGAGCAAAGCTTGCGGGCGAGTTGAGCATCGTCGAAGATGCGGTCAAGAAATCGCAGGACAAATCGCAAAGCCTTTCGCAGAAAATCGAAGCTTCGCTTTCGCCGTGGTTCCCGGATATCCACATGGAAGATGTGGATGATTCGCTTCTCGAACTTGAAAAGAAGAATACCTGGTGGAAAAAGGCGCAGGAGAAAAAAGTCAGGGTTGAAGGCGAATTGGAAAAAGACCGCTCAGGTGTGGATCAGCACAAGGAACATCTTGAACAGGCGCAGTCGAGACTCGATGAATCCAAGCGCAAGCTAGACGGCCTTCGTGAAAATCTCGCCACGCTCGAAAAGAACCGCAAGGAACTCTTTGGCGAAAAATCTGTGGACGACGAACGTCACAAGGCGAGAACTTTGCGGGATTCTGCTGAACGTATGGCCAATGATGCCCGCCGCCTAGAACAGCAAATGCGCGAAGCGAAAATTGCGCTTGACAATTCCATCGCAGAACTGAACCGCCACATTGCAGATGTTGAACCGAAACTTGCAGAACTTCACAAACAGTTCCTCGATAATCTCGCATCGAAATCTTTTGCAGACGAACAGGAATTCTTGGCATCAAAGCTCCCGGAATCGGAACGCAAAATGCTCCAGCAAAAGCAAAAGTCTGTGGACGATAACTTGACAACGGCGCAAACGTCGGTCAAGAATTTTAAGGACCAGCTGGCAGAACATTTGCAGAAGCGCAACTTCGAGGAATCCGAAGATGCGGCAAAGCAGAATTGCGATGATGCGAAATCCAAGCTGAACGAATGCACCGTCAATCTTGCGACCTGGATAGCGCAGAAAAATAGCGATGTGCAGCAACGCCGAAAGTTTAGCGATATGCAGGCGGAACTTTCTCTACTCAAGTCCAAGCGAAACGACTGGGAACAGATGCAGCGCTG
The DNA here is from genome assembly GCF_002210345.1 of Fibrobacter sp. UWB4. Lineage (NCBI taxonomy): Bacteria > Pseudomonadati > Fibrobacterota > Fibrobacteria > Fibrobacterales > Fibrobacteraceae > Fibrobacter > Fibrobacter sp. UWB4. Next base: position 140,977 of record NZ_MWQI01000007.1, read on the forward strand.
GTTTAACGGCAACAGGCTCGATACAGGCAACGGCGATGTGTTTGTCAAGTTTATCCAGACCATCACGCTCCGCAATTTGCTGAAAATTGCAAACGGCTATTTGCGCGACATGTTCCCGCGTTACGAGATGGTGACTGAACCCAATACGCTCAACATCCAGCTCGTGGACCATGACAATAGCGATGCTGTTCGCCCGATCGACAACATCTCCGGTGGCGAAGGATTCCTCGTGAGCCTCTCCTTGGCGCTTGGAATTTCGACGCTCGCGAGTCGCAATGTGCGCATCGATTCCATGTTCCTTGATGAAGGCTTTGGAACGCTTGATGCCAAGATGCTCCAGGAAACGGTCATCGTGCTCCAGAAAATGCAGCAGGAGAAAGGCAAGCTCCTGGGAGTCATTACGCATGTTGATTTGGTCAAGAGCGAACTGCCCACACATATTGAGGTCACTCCTTGCGGAGGACGGAGCGTTCTCTCTGGCGCGGGTGTCGTATCATCCCGGCCTTAAGCCGGAAACTGTGAAATTAACTATAATATATTTGAATTTGTCGGGAGCATTTTTATGAATTTTAATGGTTTGATTAAAGGCGCTTGGTCGAATGGCATCGCCAAGAAGCTCTTGATTTTGCTTGGCTTGTCCTTGATTATTTTTGTCGTGGGCGTTTTGCTTGGCTCATGGGTGCTTGGCGAAAAGACGCTTGGCTGGAAGGGGTTCCTGTCTGGCTACGTTGTTTTTGCGGTGCTCTTTATCAGCGTCATCATCAATGTTTTCAAGAATACGTCCGAGTCTATGCGCGAGGGGAAAAAACATGTTGATGTGCGTGGCCATGTGCTTGTGCTTGGCGCAGGACACCAGCTCAAAAGTATCTTGCGTGTGCTCAAGGGCGATAAGCGCCCGGTTGTTGTCGTGAGCCGCCGTGATATCGATGGGCATTTTATCCATTACAAAAAGGATTACGAAAACGAAGAGGATTTGCTCTTTGCTGGGGCGCTCCTGGCGGATCAGATTCTTGTGATTGGCGAAGACGGCCCGGAACGCGATTCCCGGAATTTACATTGCATCGAGGTGCTGCGAAACATCACGGAAAAAGCTCCGCGCGACATCCATTGCCATCTGTTGTTGAGTGAACCGTCGTCTTCTGAAATCTTGTGGTATTTGAAGGCGCCTGAACAGAGCAAGGGCCATTTGCTTGTCGATGTTTTTAATGAATATGAATTCATGTCGGAACAGTTGCTTGTGGGCACGGATTTTTTGCCGGCTATCCGCGAGCCGGAAAATGAACGCTTGCATGTGGTGCTGATTGGCACTGGGCCGATTGCGCAGGCGGTTGCCTTTGAGGTCGCGAATATTTGCCATTATCCGAATTACAGCCGCACGAATTTAAAGACCTGCATCACGTTCGTCGATGAAGATTGCGAAAAGTGGGTGGACCGCCTTGTGGTTTCGCGCATGGGGCTTTTCAGGCTCTCGAAGTACACCTATGTCGATGCGAATGGTAACAAAGTAACTCACGAGCCGGAGACTGCGCGTGGCGACTATCTCGATGTGGAATGGAACTTTGTCGATGCCTACTGCGAAGCGGACTTGGCACGTAACTTTATTGCAGCCGTCGCCGCAAGCCCCAAGGAACGCCTTGTCGTGTGCATCTGTAAGGAAGACGCTTCCAAGGCTATTTCGACGCTTGTGCATTTACCACGTGCCGTTTATGACAATGCCGACATTGCCGTCTATTGGCGCGAAGCGAATGACGATATCATCAAGCGCATCAACGAAAGCGGGATGTATGGCTATGTGCGCATCATGGGTGACATTGATGAAATGAAGGAGTTTGTGCATTCCAAGCGTGTAGAACGCGGGCAGCGCGCAAACTACGTCCGCGAACGCCACCTGAATCCCGATACGCGTGATACCGAAGAGAAAATGTGGTATCGCTTGAGCGAGGCGGATAAGACCTCCGCCATTTACTGTGCGAACGCACTCCCGCTCCGCAAGCGTTGCTTTGAAATTTTGGGCGATGACTACCTCATCCGCGAAGCGGAACATCGCCGTTGGATGATGTCCATGCTCTTGATGGGGTACCGCTCGGGGCCTACCGATGAACGCACGTTTACGCGTCACGATATCATCCCGTTCGAGCGCTTGCCGGAAGATCAAAAGTCAAAAGATTCGTACATTCTCGAGAATGCCGAATACATTATGAACGGTTAGTTTGCAACAAAAAAGCCTCCGCTTTTGCGGAGGCCTTTTCAAATACTTGCACGTTTATGTCTGTGCAATCCTGAGAGTTACTGGATGCGGATGTTCACGCGGCGGTATTCTTCTCTGGAACCGTACTTGAACTTCTTGAACATGCGCTTGCCATACCACTTGGCCGTGATCTTGGAAGCCGGGATGTACTTCGAGAATTCAGCCTTGACGGTTTCAGCACGGCGCTGAGAGAGTTCGTCGTTGTAAGCGACAGAGCCGAGGTCGCAGGTGTAGCCTTCTACGAGGAGAGATGCTGCATCGACGTTGGTCTGGGCGAACTTGGAACCGAGTGTAGCGATGACTGCACGGCCTTCGCTGCTGAGTTCGGCACTGGCGAGTTCGAACATACTGCTTACGTTCGGGAATTCGATTGAGGTGGCCTGGCCGTTTTCAACCTTGGCGAATGCGTCGTTGAGGAATGCTTCTACTTCGCTGTTGGTGGTCAAGAATACCTGAGAGTTGTTCTTGGCGGCTGCAAACTTGGAGAAGTCAAACGGTGCCGGCTGTTCTGGTTCCGGTGCCGGGGCTTCGACCTTGGCCGGTTCCGGCTGCTTGACCGGAGCTGCCTTTTCAGATTTCTTGTCGCCGCAGGCAACGAGCACAGCAAGCGAGATGGCGACCGGAAGAATACGACCAATTGTTTTTACCAGATTCATTATAAAACCTCCGATTGAAAAGTGGTATAATCCTTGGATCGCTTTTTAATATAAGTAAAAAAAGCTGAAGAGGTAATTTTTTTTTATTTGTACAAAAAAAATTCGCCTTTTTAGACGAATTTTTATATGAAATTTGGGCGTCTTGTTAGAAAAAGTAGCCTAAAACGTTATTTAAGTTTCCATTCGAGCGTTTGTCCGGCCGCAAGCGGTACGACGCCGTTTACGACGGCAGGGACGGTCCACGATTCCTTGACAACTTCAATTTGCTTTGTTGTACGCGGGAGGTGGTAGAAGTCTGCGCCGAATCCTGCGATGAAGTTTGGAAGCTTGTCGAGGGCGCCAACGCGGTCAAATTCCTGCACCAGAAGCGGGATGGCGACCGGTGCGCTGTAGACGCCTGCGGCGCCGCACGGGCATTCCTTTTTGCCCTGCTGGTGCGGGGCGGAATCGGTACCGAGGAAGAACTTCGGGTTTCCGCTGAAGGCGGCTTCGCGGATGGCTGCACGGTCTTCCGGGCGCTTCGGGAGCGGTTTGCAGAAGTGGTGCGGGCGGAGCGCGTCACCGACGATATCGTCGAGAGTCATCATCAGGTGGTGTACCGTGAATGTGGCGGCGACGTTTGCGGGGAGGCGCTTTACGGCTTCCACAGATTTTGCGCTGCTCAAGTGCTCAAAGACGATGCGGAGCTTCGGGAACTTTTCGGCGAGCGTTTCGACGCGCTTGATGAAGGCTGGTTCGCGGTCCAGGCAGAACTCGCCCGGCTCTTCGCCGTGTACACAAAGTACGAGGCCGAGTTTTTCCATCATCGCGACAACCGGGAAAACAGCTTCGAAATCGCTGATGCCGTCTGCGCTGTTGGTTGTCACGCCTGCGGGGTAGTACTTGCCTGCGACAACGCCAACGGCCATCATGTCCTTCAAGTCCTGTTCCGTGTAGTTCGGGTTCAGCTTGAACGTCATGAGCGGCTCGAAGTCCGGGCGCACCGGAGCGGCGGCTTCGAGAATCTGCTTCTTGTATTCTGCAATGGCTTTTGCGCTTGTCATCGCGGGGACTGTGTTCGGCATGATGATGGCGCGGCCAAACTGGGCTGCGAGATCGCGGACGTAACCGGGCATAAATTCGCCCTGGCGCAGGTGCGCATGAAAATCGTCTGGTAATGGAAGGAACATAACTGTAATCAGGTGTTGGGTGAAACGGATTGAAGATCGCGGAACTGGTCTTTGGAAATTTCGCTGTCCGAACGGAGCCAGTAGTCAAAGGAGTGCGGCTCGGTGAGCTTTTTCTGGTGTAAGAATACGAGGTTGCAGTCCAGTTCCTTTGCAATCATGAGGTCGTGCGTGACGATGATGATGGATGTCTTGAACATCGTTCGCATGTTGTCGATCAACGGCAAGAGGTTTCTGCGGTTGTAGTTGTCGAGGCCTGCGGTCGGTTCGTCCATGAGCAAGAGCTTTGGGTCCATTGCCCACGACCTTGCGATGGCGACGCGCTTTTGCATGCCCACGCTGAGTTCATGCGGGTACATGTATGCGAAGTTGCGGACGCGCATCAGGTCCATGGCCATGTTGACCTTCTTCGTGATTTCTCCTTCGGAACCCATCTTGTGGTAGCGAAGTGGTAATGCGATGTTGTCTACAACTTTTAGGTTTGAAATCAGTGCTGCATTCTGGAGCACGTAACCCACCTGGCGCTTAGCGACTTCAAGTGCGGTGAGTCTTTCTGACGGAATGTATTCGCCAAAATAATAGATGTGCCCCTTGAGCGGACGCGCAAGCCCAGCGATCATGCGGAGGATGGCGCTCTTTCCTTTGCCGGAGGGGCCTGCAATGCAAATCGTCTCGCCAAGTTTTAGCGTGAGGTTTGCCCCTGCGATGAGCTGGTAGTCCTTGTTGCTTTCGCTGGCCTTAATATTCTCGAAATAGCTGACAGCCCTTGGGATCGAAAACATCGTTCCCGACAATTCGTTGGTAGAGAGGTAAACATCTTCAAGTCTGAGGGCTTCGTCTAGCATATTTTAGATAATTGCTGAAAGGTTCTGCATATAATCGTTAACGAAGTACATCAAGAATAAGGCGTCAGTAAAAACGATATAGAGGAAGGACATGATGACCGAGCGGGATGTGGCCTTGGGGACTTGGCGGATATCACGCTTGATGTTCAGCGCCTGGTAGCATGCGTTGATCGTAATGATGATGCCGAATACGAGCGGCTTTATGATTGCAAAAACGAAGTCCGGGACGGTAAGCGCCTTGATAATTTCGGTAGAGAGGATGCTCCATGTGATTTGCAGGTTGGACAAGTTTCCAGTAACGAAGACGATTCCTTTCGTGACGAGGAACCCTGCACCGATAGCGCATGCGCTAAAGATGATGTTCATGATGATCATGGCGATGGTTCCGCCGATAACGCTTGGCATGACAAGGTAACGGATTGGGTTAATGCCCATGGTCGCAAGAGCGTCAACTTCGGAATCGATAACCATGCTGCCAATGTAGGTGGTCAGGGAGGATCCTGTACGGCCTGCAATGAGGAACGCCGTGAAGATGGGACTCAGTTCGCGGATGATGATCACCACGATGAGGGTACCGATGTTGTTTGAAAAGCCCATCTTGCCCATGAGGGAGAATAGGTAGATAATGACAACGGTTCCGAACAACGTGGCTACAGCAAAGAGCGGCGGAAAAATTTCAACGCCGGTGAAGAACGTCTGCAAGATGATGTTGCGAGAGTCGCTCTTGAAGTTATGGCTTTTGTCGAAAAGGGATGCAACTGTGCGGAGAAACAGGGCGACGAGTTGTCCCATTCTTCTTTTCAAGATGAATATCCCGAGCGTATGGAATAAACGCCCGACGGGAGTCATCTTTTGCCAGTTCTTAAGTTGCGTCTTTTCCATTATCGCTATGTATTGCCTCTAGGATTTCGGTCCAGAGTTCGTCGAGTCCTGTTTTCTTGAGCGAACTGACGCAAAGCGGCTTTTGGTCGAGGTCCAGGCGCTGCTGGATGTCCCTGAGTCCCTTGGCGAGTTCGGACTGGTTCACCTTGTCACGCTTGCTTGCGACAACCAGCACGGGGCAGCCCGTGGCTCGGATGCTTTCGACGGTCTCGATGTCGATCGGCGTTCCTCCGTGGCGGATATCTACGAGGTAGATGAGCCCTTTGAGGTCCTTGCACTTCTCGACGTATTCACGAATAAAGTCGGACATCTGGTCGCGCTTCGCATTGTTGACTTTGGCGAACCCTACACCTGGTAAATCTACAAGAAAAAACTCGTCATTGACTTTAAAAAAATTCAATTCGCGCGTTTTTCCGGGGGTCGAACTGATTTTCACGAGCTTTTTCTGGCCCATGAGGGTGTTCATGAGCGAGGACTTGCCTACGTTGGAGCGTCCGAGGAACGCAATTTGCGGAAGGTGTTCTTCGGGGAGGCCTTTGAGACTCACGGCGGCCTTGACAAACTTTGCCGAACGGACTGTGTAACCGCCAACTTCGACGGGAGCCTGGTGGACGATTTTTTCTTTTGTACTCATAAGGATACTCTCCCTTCGAATGCGCGAAGCATGGTGACTTCGTCGATGAATTCCAGGTCACTGCCCATCGGGATGCCGCGGGCAAGGCGGGTGCGCTTGACGTTGACGCCGGCGAGCATGCGGTCGATCATGAGCGCGGTACTGTCGGCTTCGGGGCTAGAACCCAAGGCAAGGACAAGTTCTTCGATGTTTTCTGCTTTGATGCGTTCCACGAGTTGCGGCAGGTGGAGTGCTTCGGGGCCGATGCCGTCGAGCGGTGAAATTACGCCGCCAAGGACAAAGTAAAGGCCCTTGTGCACGGAGGATCGTTCAAACGGCAGAATGTCCGAATTCTTTTCGACAACGCAAATGGACTTGGCGCCTTCGCGGGCTCTGCATGTGGGGCAGATGTCTTCGTCGGTGAAGGCGTGGCAGCGCGGACACGGGTGGACCTTTTCGGCAGCCTGCATCAGGCTATCGGCAAACCGTTCGACATCGCCTTTCTTGCGTGAAAGCATATGATAGGCGAGGCGGCGGGCCGTCTTTAGTCCAATTCCCGGGAGGGAGGCGAATTCAGAAATCAGGTTTTCCAGACTTTGCGGTTCTACGTTCATGAGCGGGTGTCCAAATGTGCGTACAGCATGATCGTCAGCCATTCCTGGATGTGCTTCATGCCGACCCAGACGATGGCGCCTTTGACGTTTTCGATGACGGGCTTGTTGCGAATGTCGGAATTCACGAATTGCAAAAGGTTCGCCGAAATGTCCGGGTGCTTGTCGAATTCATCACAGAGGCTTTCGAGCGTCGGGCGTGTGCGCAAGAGCTTGATGATCTCTAGGATAGCGGCCGATGTCGCGTCGATCTTTTGGCCTGTTACGATTTCGGGTTTTGCAAAATAGAATCCCTGGAAGTAATCGTAGCCGATGTCCTTGCAGTGCCTGTATGTCGGTTCGTCTTCGACTTTTTCGGCGAGCAGCTTGATATTTCTTGCCTTGAAGAACTGCGATGCTTTCGCGATGTCCTCAGGCGAGTTATCGACCAGGTCCATCTTGACGTAGGAGACGTATTCAAACAGCGGTTCAAAGCGGCGGATGTATTCGTCGCTCATGATAAAGTCATCGAGTGCAAGCTCGAAACCGAAAGACTTGTGGCGCTGAATGGCTCGGATGAGATTTTCGTCTACGGCGACGTCTTCAAGAATCTCGAGGACGAAACGGTCGGGGTTCAAAAGCCCGAACAAGTTGTCGAGAAGAATCTCGCGACTGCAGTTGATGAACGCCTTACTCTCACCGACGAGGCGTGTAAGCCCGATGCTGTTCAAAATGTTCTCGAGCACCTGGGCGGTCGCCTGCAAGTCGCTAGCAATTATTGCGGTATCGCTGCTTGGCGAGTCCCGGAATAGCAATTCGTACGCGAAGATTTTTCCATCGCGGTCGAGAATCGGTTGACGTGCCAAGTAAGCGAGAGATTGCATGGGCAGTTGGGGGTGTGGGGTATGGGCTCGGTCGCCCTATCGCGTAGCTCAAGGGCTCCCTTTGAGGTATGAGCACATTCACCCAAAGGTGCGTAGCACCGTCCTCAGAGCGGAGCGAGCTCAAAGCGAGTTTACGAGCGACCTCATAGCTCTTAAATTCTAGCGCTTTCTATGCCGAACAGGAGGATGCTACGGGCGCCTGCGTCCCAGAGCTTGTCCATGATGGCGTTGGCTTCTTCGCGCGGCACCATGGCCTTCACGGAGTACCATTCGCGACCGTGGAGCTTTGTGACCGTCGGGGCGTCGAGACCCGGAGTCATTTCGCATGCCTTGGCCAAGAGTTCGGAGGGGCAGTCGTACTCGATCATCATGTACGTCTGGGCGACGAGCTTGCCCTGGATGCGACGGATGAGCGTGTTGACTTCTTCGAGTTCGGTCTTCTGCGGGTTGCAGAAAATGGCGGCGTTACTGCGGAAGAGCGGTTCGCCGATAATGCGGAGGCCGGCCTGCTTTAAGGTCGTGCCTGTTTCGACAACGTCCACGATGGCGTTTGCAACACCGAGGCTTACGGAGATTTCGACGGCGCCTTCGAGCACCACGAAGTCCATCTTCTTCTTGTAGTAGCTTTCTACGATGTTCGGGAAGCTCGTTGCAATTGTTGCGTCCTTGAGTTCTGCAAGGCTCTGGATCGGGCTTTCGTTCGGCACTGCAGCGCAGAGCTTGGAAGCGCCAAAGGGCAAGTCCAAGACCTTCACGGCCGGGCTTTTTGCTTCGGCGTTGAAGTCGATACCCGTGATGCCAGCGTCGATGATGCCGCGACCCACGTACATCGGGATGTCGCTCGGACGGAGGAAGAAGAATTCGATACCGTTCTTGGAATCGATCTGGGTCAAAGTCTTGTAGGGCTTCGATGCCTTGTAACCGCAGGCCTTGAGGAGTTCCTGGGTCGGTTCAAAGAGCATGCCCTTGTTGGGGAGAGCTACCTTAATCATAGTTTAGCGTACACTTCTTCGAGGGTGAGACCTTTTTCTGCCATCATGACGGCAACATAGTAGAGCACTTGAGAAAGTTCGAGGCACTGGGCGTCGCGCGATTCAAAGCGAGCTGCCATCCAGCTTTCGGCGGCTTCTTCGACGAGCTTCTTGCCGATGCCGTGCGGACCCTTCTTGAAGAGTTCCGTGGTGCCCTTGCCTTCCGGCATGTCTTTCTTGCGCTGGCAGGCCAGTGCGTACATTTCTTCAAACGTCATAATTAGACCTCTTTAGTTTTACACGCCCAAAGATAAAAATTTTAATTAGCTTCGCTTGTGAAGCTCTGCTTTTTGAACGCAAAAATGTACGTCATGCGGGCGGGGCCCCAGCTCGGAGTTGCGAAGGCCGCACGGGCCCCTCCCTGCACCCTCCCCATCCTTGGCCGACGCTTTTATTCTCACGATGACAAATATTCATTTTTAATAACTAGTTGATCTTCTCACGTTTCGTATTTTATTTATATTCTCACTATGAGTTGGTTTGATCGTTCGGTATTTGGGGTGAGCCTGTTCGGGGCTTGTGTGTTCTCTGCGTCTTTGGCGTGGGCAGAAACATCATCTGAAGAAAACATCGTGATGGAAAAAATCATCTACACCGGTGATATGCTTCCAGCGCGCACTCCAAGCGGAATGTCTAAAATCCGTTCCAGCAACGATGCCGAGGTGTTTTCGTCTGGTGAGCGTTATTTCCCGGTGATGCTTGTATCGACGGCCGACTACAAGGCTCTGGATTCATCGTTTATCTCGCGCTTGTTCAATGAAGAGGGCTTTAAGGATAATGGAGTCTATGGCAGTGTACGGGATTATTTTGTTGCAAGTTCTGCCGGACAGTTTAAGCCAACGTATGATATTTACCCCATAACGCTCCCTAAGAATTTTAGCAGTTATGCTAGCGATAGCGCTCTGATTTTACCTTCGCTGGATATCCTTATTGAACGGGACGATTTTAAATCCCGGGCCGTGAAGTACGAAAGCGTAATTCCGTTTGTTATTTTGCACCCCTTGTCCAGGGAAAAGGCGATTTCATATAATTCGAGCTTGTTTAACCATCAGTACAAACTACAATATAGCGCAAAACGGGTCTATTCGAAAAATGGCTATAAGTTTAACAGCTATGCGTTTGTCTCGCAGAAAGCAGAAAGCAAGGCTTCTTCGACAAGTACAAAGGATGTCAACATGCTTGGCACTTTTGTCCATGAATTTAGCCATGTGATTGGACTTCAGGACCTGTACAGCAACGATGCGAACGGTTACGCGACTATTGGACCGTTGCCCTATGACGTCATGGCGCTTGGGCTTCGCAATTGGGGTGGCTGCTATCCTCCGACATTTTCCTCGTTCGAGCGTGAGGCGGTGGGTTGGCTCAAGCCCACAGAAATTCTGAATCGCGATACCGTCTATGAACTCAGAAATATTTCTGGAATGCAGGCGTATGCCGTATCCAACCCGAATCATCCCGATGAGTATTTTCTCATTGAATACCGCCCAGCGGTTGGATTCGATTCGAAAATTGGGAACTCGACTTACAGCGGTAAGCAGGGCAAGAACGGCGTTATGATCTGGTACATTGACTATGACTTCGACGCCTTTTTCAGCAATGACCCGAACGGAGATGTAAACCACCAGCGCGTTGAAGTGCGCTCTGTGCTTAGCAAAGACCAGGAATCTTTTGCTAAGTTCAACTTTGTCAACAAAAATGGCAAAGCTTCTATTGATGGCATTTTCAATGTGGTCTTCGACGGAAACGACCGCGTGTGCTTTACGGTGAACCCTTCCAGGAGTCTAGACAAGTGTCCCGAAAAGATTGCGGAGTCGTCGAGTTCTGTAGCTTCGAGTTCATCGGGAACCGTGAAATTGCCTACAGAAAAAACAGTATCCCCAATGCAGATGCGCGTTGATGGTAAAAAGTTGGATGTCGAGGTCTTCCAGGAAGGCAAGAAAAACCTTCGTTTTTACGATGCGCTTGGAAACTTGATCGGTTCGCATTCCTTTGAAGAACATTTGGCGTCGATCGATATTTCTGGGTGGAATCGTCCCGTATTTGTGCAACTCGATGTCAATGGAATACTGTTGCTTTCAAAACGAGTCTTGCGCCGCTAAACTTTCTCTATCCTCCAAAGAGGAGTTAATTATATTTTAAATGTTGAATAGATACCTAGCCGTGGTGCATTAGCAGGATGAGGAATTGATGAAGAACATTTATTTGTTGGGGAGCGCGTTTGCTCTTGCGTTGCTTGGATGTGCATTTACAAGAGGCGACAGCGTCTCTAAGGCGGAAAATTTTCAGGGTAAAACAGGCATTATAGGCGTGTTCCGTCAGCCTGCCTATTACTGTGGCGAAGGTATTCCGCATACAATGACGCTTGGCGGCAAGTCCATCATCGTGAAGCCGGCCTTTAGCAGCGAGCAGGAAAATGTGTTCTTCAGCGAAATGAAGCCCGGTGTGGCAACACTTACGGAATACAATTACACATGCGGCGAAAACGAAAACAAGATGGCGCTTGATACGGCTGGTGCCGGGAACGAGCGCTTCCCGACGTCGGTTGTGATTCCCGAAAAGGGATTCTGCAAGGTTGTCATCTCCTTTATGGAAGGCGACAAGCTTTTCTCGTATAACGGCGAAATTTTGAGCGAACAGTTTGCAAAGGCTGATGTTGCCGTGAATACCGATAGCATCCCGTATTGCGAAATTCGCGACAACAGGGGTAAAAAGGTTTCGATGGCGAACCGCGATTCCATTTTGGATGTGAAATTTGCGGCTGCGGTGAAGGATGCGTCGGAAGCGCTGGAAGAAGAGAAGTTTACGATTGTGACGCTGGATGAGTACAGTGACAAGGTCACCTGGAATGGCGACAAATCCAGGCTGCTCGTGGTGACGCTCACGTCGGACCCGGAAACTTATAAGGATGGCGAACTTGTCAAGTCCGATAGCGTAGTCTGGGCCGTGAGTGAAAAGGAACTTTTGACTTGGTTCCAGGATCATAAGGACGGAGTTCGCAACTGGGATTTGAGATTCAAGCAGCTGTTTGGCGAACCTAGAACTTCCAAGGCGACGCACATGGCTTTCTTGTGGGTGAAACCTGAAGACCTGATGCGCCCTGCTTATGTGCCCGACGTAAAAGCCTTCGATATGCGCACTGCGTTTGAAGGGGAACTGAGTAACGATGCCGAAATCTCGGAACGCATGATGTGGTTCAAGAACTGGTTTGACGCCCGTGCTTCTAAAATTTATACAGGACCGGATGCCCGTCCGTGGACGCGTTTAGGTTATACGTACGACTGGGGCAGCAAGGGCGACAAGTATGGGCTTACGGAATTTATTGTAGTGCCCGGAGCTTCGATGGATGTGCGCTTTACGCGTAACCTGAAGTTCATTGCCAACTGGATGAAGGACCGTAAGTAAGTTACTAGTTAATAGTTGTTAGTTACTAGTGATTCAAGAAATGAAATTCTCTAGTAACTAGTAACTTGAAACTCATAACTGTGGCAACGCCACAAGCACTCGCCACAGCTTTTGGCGGGCTTCTTTGTACTTGCGTTCGAATGCCGTTTCAGGATTCTCGGGGTCGAAACTTTCGCACTTAATTGTCATTCCCGCTGTATCTGTCATTCCGGCCGGAGCCTGTGCTGAGCGAAGTCGAGGTAAGCGGGAATCACCTTTTGCGATTGCGTCGGCAGACATCGCGCGTTCTTCGTATGCAATCCTTGTGGCTTCGGCAAATTCCCGGGCGTAGATTTCCCAGTTCGTACGGAGTTCTATTGTTTTTCCGAGCGCAAGGAGCGTCGGGAATATCGGGTGCATGTGGAAGCGTCTCGTGGCCTCGCTTTGCTTGGGCCACGGGTTCGGGTAATAAACAGCATGGTACGGAATAGTCCACTGGCCCGATCTGACGCGCTCCAGGGCGAGCCGCCAAAAGTCTAAGAGTTCAGCGCGGATCCAGAACGCGTTTGCAGGGACTTCTTCGCCCGCTGTTTGCGATGGGTTCCCGGCCTTGTTCAGGCGGGCGTAGGACTTGTCTATCCCGATGACGGGAATGCCCGGAAAGCGGCGAGCGATGTGGATCGTGCTTTCGCCTGTCCCGCAGCCAGAATCTAGAATGACCGCTTGCGGCGCAATCCTATGGGTGTCATTTCCTGCATAAAACATCCGCACGAATTCTTCGACTTCCGCAAATGCTTCTCGTGTGTGGTCTGCGATAGGGCGCAAAAAAGTTGTCCGCACGTACTTGCGGACAACTTCTTCAAGATCTTTGTGCAGAGCTTCCTGGTTCGATGTTACAGAATTTGCGCCTGGCATTATTCCTTTGTTTTCCAGATGTTGAGCAAGTCCTTGCCGATGAATTCGAGATTGTCAAAGTGGAATTCTGCATCGCTATGGAATACAAATGCAAGCGAGCTTACGTTTTTGCGGTCAATCTCGTTCGGGAAAAGGTCGGAGAATGCAAGCTTGTACTTTGTCTTGGTCTCAGCAAGTGTAATGGTGTAATTTCCGGCAGTATATGTAAGTACTCCTGGTGGCGGATTTTCTGGCTTGCGATTTTCGTCGGATATCTGGATTTCTGCGGTGCCTTTTCCCCAGGCTTCAAAAGCGATGGAGTCTACAGAACTCAAGTCATAAGTCCGAGATAGGTTGCCGATAGCCATGCTGACGCAAAGCCAGGACTGTTTAACCAGCGTTGTATCCGGGAATCCAAAGGTGAAGTTGACTTCCTTGCCTCCGTTTTCTGAATCCTGGATGCCAAGATTAAACGGGTGACCCGACACAAATATTGGAAGTTCTGGAATTATTTTGAAATCGTACAGGCTGGGGTATGTGCTTATATTCCACATGCCGTCCAAAGCGCTGGTTGCATATTCGGGAGCAATAAGGTTGATATTGTCTCCGTCTTCGAAATCGTCGATGAGGAGAGTCTCGTTTTGAGATTCGGGAGCCTTTGGCTTGAGAGTCGTAATCGAGTCGCCGGCGTCCGTTTCGACAGAAATCTTTACCGTGTCCGTTACGCTTTCTGGAATGAACACCATGTTGATGGTGCCTGCCGGGAGTCCAAAGACCTGGAACTTGCCGTTCGTGATGGCGGCAGAATGGTCAAGACCACGGAACTTGACAAAGCCGTTCATGTTCTTAAAGCTTTCGCTGCTGGAATCGTCAATAAAGTCGGCAATCGAGCCGCCGATGAAGACGGATTTCTGCAAGCTCTGTTTACCCAGGTCGATGTCGTTCACTGTATCCTTGACATTGACAGGGAGCTGGAGCGAAAGTGCGGAATCGTCAATGATGGCTTCCATCGTGTAGTTGCCAACGGCGACTTTTTCAATGGTCACGATGCCGCTGTCGTTTGTGACCGCCGTGTAGCCTTCACCGTCGAGACTGTTTTGCTCGACGAGCTTCACTTGGGCGTGTGCGGCAGGTGCATTTGCAATAAGGATCTGTGCGGTGATAGCATTACCGGCTTCTGTGCCGCTCGGTCCGCCACCTGCAACCTTGTCAGAACCGCAGGCGCAAAGCGAGAACCCGATTGCAAGCGGGGCAATCAGCGAAAGCATGCGTCTGTACTTGTTCTGTTTCAATTCCATACCCTTAATATATAATTTCTTTCTGAAAATCATTTGGCACCTCCGTTGTTTTCGGGCGAGGTAGGGCCTGTTGCCGGGTCGTCCACCTTGTCGGAGAGGGGGTACATGGCGATGTTCAGTGCGTAAACGCGGTCGGCGCGTTCGCTCTTGCGGGCAAATTGCAAAAGCCCGCGGCGAAATTCTTCGATCTTGTGCTTGATTTCGGGCAGGTCGGATTCATCAGCGGTAAATACCACGCTCGAAATGTCGCGCTCTTCGGGCTTGTGGCGGTCGAGCGATTCTTGCGCAAGTTCCATCGTGTGTCTGTGAAAACTGCGGACTGCGGAACTCTTGACTTCGCCGCCGGTGCTGATGATCTGGTCGGTGATATTCCAGCCGCCAGTGCCGTCTGGAACGACGAGTCCAAGCTGCTTCAAGATGCCGAGCGCGTTGCGGGCGTCATCCTGCGAAATAGGCGGGTTCAAGTGCTTGCCGAGGCCAGCGATATCGCTCGTGTCCTTCGTAATGCCGATGAGGGCGCGGAGGGCCGCGCATGCCCAGCTGCCAAAGTAGGCAAGTTCCGGTTCCGAAAGCACACGCGTTTCAAGCGAGCGGAGTTCCAGGAGCTTGTAGTAAAGCTCGGAGAGCGTCTGCTTCGCCTTGGTCTTGTTGAACCTGTAAAGGGTTTTGAAATACTCTGCCCTTCGATCGTCTAGGCCGCAAATTCTGATGAACACGGGGAGTGTGCTCTCGTTCAGATGGCCTTCTTTTTGGAAAACACGAACAAGCCAGGCCGGGTCCACGCCGGTTTTCTGGCCGAGATAGCGGTACGATGTGAACGGGTTGTCTTTCTTGGTCTCGACAAACCAGTCTTTGAGGTACTCTCGATATTCCAGATAGTCTAATACTTCGGGCATACCCTATAATCTATATTATTATAGGGACGTGTTGCGAAAACGTGTTGAGAAACCGTGCTTCGCGTTGTAAAATTTTCAACGAGCGTTGTAAATTGCCGTTTTTTCGCTAAAAAAGGCTATTCAGAAGCGTCATCCCGAGCGAAGTCGTGGGATCCAGTGACTATCCCTCTAAAAACTTCAGCAAATCCGGTATTTTATTGTGCGCGTCTTCCTTGCCGAGCTCGTAAAGTTCCGCAATTTTCTTCTTGTTGCTCTCGATGTCCGAAATCTTGATGAGGCGGCTTGGGCGGTAGATGAAGACCTTGCCCTCAGATTCGAGTTTGGCCAGTTTGTCCAGCGCCTGGTTGTAGCGGATATGGCGCGTGGCGACCGCTTCGACGAATTTCGGGTAATGGCGGAATACAAGCTTGACGAGCGGGAGCGCCTTGTTGATCTTTTTGCGGTAGCCGAGCGGGCGCGTAAGGATCACCACGGCGCGTTCGAAACCGCTTTTGAACATGGGTTCGAACGGGATGCTGTCGGCAACGCCGCCGTCCAAGAATTTTCTCCCGTGAATCTCGACGATCTTGCTCAAAATTGGGAGGCTTGCCGATGCGCGGATGCTATTCATGTCGTCTTCGTTGCGGTAGTCCAGAATGCGCGGGTATTCGGCAAGACCTGTCTCGACATCTGTCATGCAGACACGGAATTCGGTCTCTTGGCATTGGGCTGCGAACTTGTCAAATTCAAACGGGTCAATTTTATACGGAATCTGCTTGTAGCAGTAGTCAAAAGCAAAGTAGTCGCCCGTGAAAAGCAGATTCCTGAAGCTCATGTATCGCGGACTCTTGGAATGTACGGTATCGACGCGAAAATTGCGACCGATTTGCCCCGAAAGAAAACTGCACAGGTGCGTGGCGCCTGCAGAGGTGCCGCATGCCCCACCAAACTTGATTTCTTTGTCGGCGAGTACGTCAAGAATGCCGCCGGCATACGACCCGCGTAAACCGCCGCCCTCGACAACGATAGCTGTGTTTTTGTACTTCATAAAATTAACCCGAACCTGATTTATTAATCTACATTAATTAGTTTGGCTTTTAAACAACTTTTAAACTTATTTTTGCGTAATTTGTATTGACTGTATCCAAGCGTAATCTTTGGGGTGGTCCACAAATTTTTCGGGATTTTGGGTGTGCATGGCCAAAAATTCTTCGCGCGTCATCAAAATGAAGTCATCCACTTCGCCTGGCTGCGGAACAAGTTTTTTCACCTCTTCGTCAGATAGTGTTATTTTGTACGTGTCGTAATATTCGTTGTCGAAATACGTTCCGTTGTTCAGGATGTTCTCGTGGGTCGCTTCGAAAAGGTATTCCAGATCTTCGGGACGCTTGGTGACGCCCATTTCCTCGCGGAGTTCACGGACGCCGGCGTGACGGCTTTCGTCGCCTGCCGAAATGTGCCCTGCGCAGCTCGTGTCGAGTAGGTTTGGGTTGTTTTCCTTGAGGTGGCTCCGAAGCTGAAAGACAATTCTACCGTCGGGTGCAAATGCCCAGATGTGGACGGTGCGGTGCCAGAGACCCTTCGCATGGACTTCTGTTCGACCGCGGGAATACCCCGCCGGAGTCCCGTCGCTATTCAAAATGTCAATCATCTCTTCTGCCATGTTCGCCACCTGTGGTTTGAGGAATTGTTGAAGAATATAGCAATGTTCCCTGAAAAAGTATTATATTACCTATAGCAGGGGAGCAATGCTCAGAATGATAAATATTTATCATTTTTTATGATTAATCTAATATGAATAATCTATTAGTCATTATTAATCTCCTATGCTACATTTGGGTGCGAAAAAAAGAAGGTGTATAAAATGGACTGGCTAATTGACCTGTTTGCAAAGCCCTCCGTAGGGCAACAAGTACTCGCGCTATCCTTGACGGCTGCCATTGGCATCATGCTGGGCAAGGTCAAGGTGAAAGGCGTGAGCCTTGGGGGAGCTGGCGCTCTTTTCGTAGGAATCCTTCTCGGTCATATCGGAATGCGAATCGAGCCCAGCGTTCTCCATTTTATGCAGGAATTCGGTCTCATTCTCTTTGTCTATACAATCGGTATGCAGGTAGGCCCGGGCTTTATTGACTCCATAAAGCGACACGGTCTGGTGCTCAATATTCTTGCAGTGAGCATTGTCCTCCTGGGTGTACTTGCTACCGTTCTTATTTACTTCACGACGAACATGCACGATAACGTGCCGGTGCTGATCGGCATGCTTTGCGGTGCCGTGACGAACACTCCGTCGCTCGGTGCTGCAAATTCGGCGCTTTCGGCGGCTGGCGTGGACGCTTCACTCACGGGTGTTGGCTATGCGGTGGCTTACCCGTTCGGCGTGATTGGCATTATCCTCGTGATGATTCTTGTGCGCATTTTCTTTAGGCAAAAGCCGGACACCGCTGCTGCAGAATACCAGAAAGAAATTGCGGAACAGTCCAAGGAAATCGTCTCTTGCACACTCCGTGTGGACAATGCAAATCTTGTGGGCTGCAAGATCAAGGACATTCCGGGGCTTACTTCTTCGGGTGCCGTGGTGACGCGCCATGCTCGCGACCAGGTGATTAACATGCCGAAGGGCGATATGACGCTTGAACTCCATGACTTGGTGCATGTCGTCGGGATGCCGGACGCGATTGAAAGCTTGCAGAAGATTATTGGCGAAAAGCAGGAAACTCCGATTACGCTCCAGAAGTCGAATCTGGCAGTCAAGACGATTCTCGTGACGAACAAGAAAATTCTTGGCAAGAGCATCCAGCAGCTTGCGCTCAACGACCGCTTTGGCGTGACCGTGAGCCGCGTGACGCGAGGCGGATTCAAGTTTACCGGGCGCCTCGATATTCGCGTGAAGTTTGCAGATAAGTTGCTCGTGGTCGGTACGCCGGAAAGCATTGCCGCTGCAGCAAAGGAACTGGGTGACTCGCTCACTGCGCTTGACCATCCGGAAATTCTCCCCGCATTCCTCGGGATTTTCCTCGGCGTGATTGTCGGAAGCATCCCGCTTGCGATTCCTGGAATGCCGACCCCACTCAAGCTCGGCCTTGCTGGTGGTCCTTTGATTGTCGCGATTATCCTTAGCCGCAAGCGTAAGATTGGCCCGCTTAACTTCTTCATGGCGAACAGCGCAAACCTCATGCTGCGTGAACTCGGCATTACGATATTCCTCAGCTGCGTTGGTCTCAATGCCGGTATCAAGTTCTTCGATGTGCTCTTGAATGGCGACGGATTCTACTACATGGCGCTCTCGGCAATTATCACGTTCTTCCCGCTGATGATTGTGGCGATTGTTGGCAAGGCGGTGTTCAAGGTCAATTACCTCTCGCTTTGCGGTGTGCTTGCTGGTGCAACGACAGACCCTCCGGCGCTTGCCTTTGCGAACGGCCTCAGCAGTTCTGAAGCGACGAACGTTGGTTACGCATCTGTTTACCCGCTTACGATGTTGCTCAGAATTTTAAGCGGTCAGGTGCTTGCGATACTCTTGATTTCGTGATGAAATAAGCACCGTTTTTAAGTTCTTTTTTGTTTTTCCTGATGAATCAAAGGGCGGCCCGGAAGGGTCGCCCTTTTCGAACTTGTCATTTTTGAGCTGTCATCCTTCGTTAGGAGGATCCATACAGCTTTGATTATGCTTGCCTAAACTATTATTTCCCGTCTTTACGTTTGCGAGATGATTTATTAAGCTTGGACTTTTTTCTTGTCCATGTGCGCATAGATGCCGGCGAGGATTGTTCCGCTGATGGAATGGTAGGCGCAGCTGATGGCGCACGGCACGACGCAGAGGGCCGCTTCCGGGTGAAGGGCTAGATTCTCCGGGTTCGCAAAGAATGCTCCTGCGAGGACGGTTGCCATGCCTGCGTTCTGCACACCGACTTCGATGGAAATGGTGCGCTTCTTGGCGGTGTTGAATTTAAACAAACGACCGACGCTGTAGCCGAGCACGTAACCGAGGGCGTTATGCAAGAACACGACGGCGAGTACGAGCGCGATAAGGCCCATGCCGTTTGTCAAAAGCTGCGGACGCACGGTGACGATGACGCCGCCGACGATTAATGCGAGGCCGATAACGCTCACAGCGGGCATATTTGCTTGGAATTCCTTGAAACCTGCGCGTTTGCCGAAGAAGTAGTTGCAGGTGAAGCCGATTGCGATCGGGAAAACGGTCACGTAAAGGATGTTGAGGAACATGCCGACGGCGTTCACTTCGATGCTCGTGTCGGCAAGCCAAAGGACCAAAAGCGGAGTCATGAGCGGGGCGAGAAGCGTACTTGCCATTGTCATGCTCACGGAATATGTCACGTCGCCTTTAGCCAAGAAACTCATGACGTTGCTCGAAACGCCACCTGGGCAGCAACCGACGAGAATAATGCCGATAGCCAAATACGGGTCAAGTCCAAAAATCTTTGTGAGTGTAAATGCGACGAGCGGCATGATGGTGTACTGCGCGACGGCGCCGAGGAAAATGTCGGCGGGGCGTTTCATCAAGTTGCGGACGTCATCCATGGTAATGGTAAGGCCCATGCTGAGCATGATAATGCCGAGAATAATCGAGCTTGTGTTGCCGTGTACCCAGCCAAAAAGCGTGGGGATGAAAAACGCGATGACCGCACATGCGATAACGAAAAGCGATGTGTATGTCGATAAAAAGCGGCTAACAGCCTTGATTAAATTAAGCATTATTATATCCTTCTTTTTGAGGTGCCTCAAATATAGGCATATACGCGGGGCGTGGCTAGGTAATAAAAACACGGCACCGAATGCCGGTGCCGTTTTTTTTGGTGTATAGAAGTGTAAAAAATTAGACCTTGTCGAGAGCCTGCGTGAGGTCGGCGATAATGTCTTCGACATTTTCGATACCGACACTGAAACGGATGAGGTCCGGTGCAACGCCTGCTTCGATGAGCTGTTCGTCGCTGAGCTGACGGTGCGTGTGGCTTGCCGGGTGCAGCACACAGCTGCGGGCGTCGGCCACGTGGGTCACGATGCAGATCATCTTGAGGCTATCCATGAACTGGATGGACTTTTCACGACCGCCCTTGATGCCGAACGTGAGAACGCCGCACGGGAGGCCACCCTTGAACTGCTTCTGGGAGAGTTCATAGTACTTGTCGCCTTCGAGGCCAGCGTAGTTGACCCAAGCGACCTTCGGGTGATTTTTGAGGAACTTGGCGCAGGCGAGAGCGTTTTCGCAGTGGCGCGGCATGCGGAGGTGCAACGTTTCAAGACCCACGTTCAAGAGGAATGCGTTCTGCGGCGACTGAATGGAGCCAAAATCGCGCATGAGCTGTGCGGTTGCCTTCGTGATGTAAGCGCCCTTGCCGAAAGCCTTCGTATAGGCGAGGCCGTGGTAGCTCGGATCCGGTTCGGTGAGGCCCTTGAAACGGTCGTGGTTTGCTTCCCAGTCGAAGTTGCCGCTGTCAACGATGCAGCCACCGACTGCCATGGCGTGGCCATCCATGTACTTGGTCGTGGAGTGGGTCACGATGTCAACGCCGAATTCGATCGGACGGCAGAGAATCGGGGTCGGGAAGGTGTTGTCGACAATCATCGGAACGCCGTGCTTGTGGGCGAGATCAGCAAAGCGCTTGAGGTCCAAGACCTTGCCTGCCGGGTTTGCGACGGTTTCGCCGAAGACGCACTTGGTGTTCGGGCGGAAAGCCTTTTCGATTTCTTCGTCAGAAGCGTCCTGGTCCACGAACGTGCATTCAATGCCGAGCTTCTTCATGGTGACGGAGAAGAGGTTGCTTGTGCCGCCGTAAATAGCGGAAGTGCTGATGAAATGGTCGCCGGATTCGCAGATGTTGAAAACGGCGTAGAAGTTTGCGGCCTGACCGGAACTCGTGAGCATGGCGGCAACACCACCTTCGAGAGCGGCGATCTTGTTAGCGACGGCGTCGTTGGTCGGGTTCTGCAGACGGGTGTAGAAGTAGCCACTGGCCTTCAGGTCGAACAAGTCGGCCATGTCATTGGTGGTTTCGTACTTGAACGTGGTGCTCTGGTAGATGGGGAGAACGCGCGGTTCGCCGTTTTTCGGCTGCCAACCGCCCTGAATGCAAAGAGTTTCGATCTTGGACATTTTAGAATCCTTTTTTTGTGTGGTCGCCGTGGTGACCATATAATTTAATTATGGCTTGTAATATAGTTAGATTCTATAACGTGGTCTAGTAAAAAGAATCCCGAAAACAGCTGAAATTTAGAAAGTATGGGTGAAATTAGGGAAAAGTTATAGATGGTAATAACTTGAAACTATAGCTATCTAATCGATAAAGCGTTTTTTTGGGGTGTAGGATGAAAATGGTAAAAATTATTATCTTTGAATTAGGTTGTTCTTAGGAATGTGGTAATTTGGTGAAATTATCATAAAATAAATGAACAAAGGAGTTTTATGGTGGAATTTTTTAAGAAATACTCTAAAGATATCCGAATTGGTTTGGTTGTCGCAATTATAATGCTGGTACTGACAAAATTGGGTGGATATCTTTTGGAATTAGTGATGTTGGCTATACCAAAAATAGGAATTCCTATTTTTGATTTTTTTGTAAATTTGATTTACAAAAGTGCGGCTTCATATTCTTCATCATCGATGATATGGTTTTTTACCGCAATATTTTTTAGTGTTTTTTTTCTTGTTGCTTTTTATATTGCGATGAGGCCTTTTAAAAAGGACGTTGGGGAACAATTGTATGAGTCTGTTGTGCCATGTAAAGAAAGTAATTCTCGAAAAAATAAAGTGGTTCTTTTGATGTCCATTTCTTTTTTTGATTTTTTGCTAGGTCTATTTATTTTTGTCATTCCTGGTATGTATTATTCAAAATTTGAAAAAAATTTGATTGCTATACGACCATATATCGAAGAACAGGAATATAATCTTTTGAAATCAAAATGGGTGTTGATGAAAGGAAAAAATGATTATTTGATTATAGATGAAACGATTACAAATATTAAAAAGAAAAATAATTTAGAAAAATAAGAAAAATACGTTCAGGTATAGAAAAAATCGATTATGGATTATTCAATTGATGTTGATGAAAAAAAATTTGTTTTAGTGACGATATTTTAAATGATGAGTCACCATGTATTTTTGAAATAATGATGGATATTCCGCCAGTATATTATCTTTATAAATATCATAAAAATGATGACTATGAAAAAACGATTGAAATAACATCTTACTATTTTAATCGTATAAAGCTGATTTATTTGAAGCTAAAAGATGATCTATTTCATCTTGAAAAAAGTATTAATTCAAAATTTTTTCTTGCGTACAAAGAATGGTTTGAATTTTCTAAACAAATGATAAGGCGCTCTTTTGAAAATGAAGAAAGAAATTATGACGAAGTAGAACAAAAATTGAATGAAATTATTTCTTTAAGTGAAGACGATGAACTACAAAATATCATATGGCATAATTTTATGATATTTAAACAGCGGTTTTCTCTTCGTCATGATAATAATGGTTTAAGCATTTTTTCCTATTGGATGGCAAAAAAAGTTAACGATTTTATTTTCAAGCAAAATGAGAACCATGTAAATTTATTACCATTTCTTGAAAAATCAACTTTATTTAGAAAATTATTAACGAAAACAACTATTACTAGTATTGCAAATTCTGTTCAAAATGCAATAAAAAATATAATAAATCATATTCCTAAGCTGAAAAGTCCAGAAAGTTTGTTTTATGATTTAAACAGATTGTTGAATGAATTATATCCAGATTATTCATTGTTGGAACGGTATCAAAATGATCGGGAAGGATGTTTTGCTATTGCAGTGAATTCGACTTGGAATATAGCGTATGCTTTAAGTGGTTCTAGAGATTTTGAACCTGCATTGGAAAATGTTTTTATTGAAATTGAATCTAAACTTTTTAATAACAATTGCGTGAGATGCTGTGTTACTGGTGAAATGCTTTTTTATATACCCCCTTTTTATACTCCAATTAAATTAAGAGATGATCAGGCCTATAAACCAAATCATTATTCATGTTGCGAAAGAAAAATTTTGGCAAATATAAAAGAAAATGATAATACATTCTTTGTTCGTTGGGCTCCTTGTGAAAAGTGTTGCCCTGCGTTGCTTAATCGTTATGAAAAAATATTTGCATATAATGAAAATTTTAAGGAAAGTAAAATTCATAAGAGAACAAAAGTTCAGGAATATAGAATACATTTGAAAAATATGTTTGTTAGTGAGAAGGCTTGATAGATGGGAAAAAATAGAAATAATTGTTATTAATTTTTTTTCTATTTTTCTTTCCGATGAAACCGGCTCCGATTAAAACTCCCGATTCTCTAGCAAGCACTTCGCGCGGCCTTGCTTTTTGGCATGCCCTTGCGATTGGGACGATTGCATTCTGGGGTACGAGTTTCGTGAGCACGAAGGTGCTCTTGAATCACGGATTCTCGGCGGTGCAGATTTTTACGTTGCGTTTTACGGTGACGTACTTGCTGCTGCTTGCGATGACTCATAAAAGGTTCCGTTGCGAAAACTGGAAGCACGAACTGATTTTGTGCTTGTGTGGGCTTACGGGTTGCACTCTTTACTTTTGGGCAGAGAATACGGCGCTTACGATTTCGCCGTCGAGCAATGTCTCGCTGATTGTCTGCACAAATCCGCTTTTGACGATGATTTTTGGCGGGCTCATTTACAAGAGCGAACGCCTTTGCAAGCGACAGATTCTCGGGTGTGTGATTACGTTTATCGGGATGGTGCTTGTTGTGTTGAATGGAAAGTTTATTCTGAAGCTTTCGCCGGTTGGCGATTTGCTTGCGTTCAGTTCGGCATGCATGTGGACGATTTATTCCTTGATTGTCCGACCGCTCAATGGAAAATACTCTA
Organism: Fibrobacter sp. UWB4; assembly: GCF_002210345.1. Taxonomy (NCBI): domain Bacteria; kingdom Pseudomonadati; phylum Fibrobacterota; class Fibrobacteria; order Fibrobacterales; family Fibrobacteraceae; genus Fibrobacter; species Fibrobacter sp. UWB4. The sequence goes on from NZ_MWQI01000007.1 coordinate 165,214, forward strand.
CGCTTTTTATAACGCGAAAGATGTTTTTCTATGGCGCGCTCTCGTCAATAATCATTATGCTTGGCGAAACCGCGATTGCTCCAAACGAGGTGGGTGCGGGGCGGTTCCTCGGAGTCCCGTGGCAGAACTTTGCGGAGCCTGTCGTGTCGCTCAACTTCCTTTGCCTTACGGTGTTCTCGTCGCTGTTTGGGTACCTCATCTGGAATAAGGTACTAAAACAACTCGGAACGGTTTTGGCAAGCAATTATATATACGCGATTCCGCTGGTGACAATTATTACGGCGGTCATTGCTCTTGGGGAACGCATCACGTCGGTCGCGATTGCGGGTGCTGTTGCCATTGTTGCGGGCATGGTCCTTGCGGAATGGAAACCGCGAAAGTAAGGCCTCGTGAAAGGGCGATGCCCGTTCGGTGACGGGCATGACAAGTTTTGTTTACAGCGCCCTGAATTGTTTACTATATTTTTCATAGGTAATGCCTTATGCGGTAAAACGCTGTATCGTGTCACCGCTGATGCGATATAAGAGAATCCTGTGAAAGCCGGGAACGGTCTCGCCGCTGTAAGGGAGGACGAAACCAGCATAAACCAATGCTTGCCGCAAGGCGGGTGTGAAGGGGCTGGAAGTAGAGCGATCCCCGAGTCAGAAGAACTGTAAGGCACAACGGGCGCTTTGCGCCACGGGTTGTTAAACGGTGCGAAAGACATCGCTTTGCATAGCCACGCATTTGCGTGGGTGTTTGACTGCATGCTATCGTTCTGGCAGTCTCTTGGGCGTTCGCGTGTGCGCGGCCGTACTGCTTGCGAGCGTTTCTAGTTTTTCCGAAGAGTATATCCAAGATTTAGGCGAGTCCTCTGTTTACGAGACGACGAGTGTTGAAAAGCCTTTGCAGGCGTCATCGAGCTATGCCGAGGTTTTGTCCGAAGCGTGGGAAGGTCGTTCGCTTTCGGCAGCGGAAGTCTTGGCTTCTTTGCCGGGTGTGCAGTACACGCGCCAGGGCGGTGTCGGGAGTTTCCAGACCGTGAGCATCCGTGGAGTCTCGGCAAAGAACATTGTCGTTTGCATGGACGGAATCCCGCTGAACGATGCGTCGGGCGGTGCGGTTGATTTTGGAACGATTGACCTGAATCAGGTTGAAAAAATTGAAGTTTACAAAGACCGTGTGCCTGCGAAATTTGGCGGTCGCGGGATTGGCGGTGCCATTAACTTTGTGACGAAAGGTTCGAAGCCTGCTGAAGCTGTGCTCAAGCCGGAAGATAAAAAGTCGGGCCGTGTGCTTTTGAGCTACGGTAGCCACAACACGTGGGAAGCCTCGACGCAGTTGCTTTCGCGTTTGACGGATAGCGCTTCGGTGAGTGCGTCTTTGTCGGCGCGTCACAGCGATAACGATTACGAGTTTGAAAGCCAGAACGGAACTCAGTACGATCCGGATGATGACTATACGGATACGCGTAGAAATGCTGAATTTACTGAATATTCGGGGCTTTTCAAGGCTCGCGTTCTGCATGCAAGTGGTGTGTTCTCGACGTTGAATTTTAACTTTAGCCGTTCGGAAGGCGGTAATCCGGGTCGCGATGATTACCAGACGTCTGTCGCGGGCTACAAGGGCGAGTTTGCGCAGGCGACATACCGTGCGGAACTCCCGCAGTTGCTCGGTTGGCTCTGGCTTGAATTTTCGCTGACGGGAAAATTTGAAAAGGCCGTCTCGCATTCGTATTATCCGCTCGATCACTTGGGCTATGCTTCATCGGATTTTTTGAAGTATGGAGCGGCCGGCTATAGCCTTATTCCTGAAGTCCTTGCGAATTACTCTGGCGAAAAAATTGAAGCGAACTTGCGCTTGTCGCTGGATATGAGCTACTATTCGGGACGCGGTTCTTCGAAACCTTGGAACTTGACTCGCTACGCGACGACATCTTCGGGAGATGTTTCGTATAACATCCTAAAGACGCTTTCTGTGGGCGGCGAAGGTTCGGCTCTCTTTATTAAGGACGATATTCACGGCGGTGAATATGTTTCTCCTGTAATGACGAAAAAGTTGAAATCGGCTAAAGATCGCGATGTTTCTTTTGCGGGCCGTGGGTTTGTGCGGTATGATGCGCCTGATTCTAGATATGGTGGCAGCTTGAGCTTTGGACGCTTATTCCGTGCGCCGCAGCTGATGGAAATTTATGGTGTTTATCCTGGTATGGTCTCGAATCCGGATCTTCTTGATGAATCGGCTCTCCGTTTTGAGGTGGGCGGCTATTATATGATCCCTAAAAGCCAAACGGTTATTCGGGCCACGTATTTTCAGACGAGTGTAAAGAATGCGATTTGCTGGATCAATAGCGGAAATTTTCTGAAACCGTTGAATGTCGGCAAGTCGCATATTCGGGGCCTTGAAGCCGAATTAGAAAGCAAGCCTAAAAAGTGGTTTACTGCTATTTTACGTGCAACATTCCAAAAAACGGAAGACAAAAGCGAGGAACATTATTATAACGGAAAAATGCTCCCGTATGAGCCGGCGCGTTCGTACTATGCTGAGGCAAAATTTGATTTGCCGTACCATTTTGATTTTATTTGGACGTCGGAATACCGTACGAAGATTTTTGAAGATAGGACAAACCGCATAAAGCAACCTGCGGTGGATTTGCACCATCTTTCGCTAGGTTATAATCCCTTTAATAAAACCAGACTTGTATTTGCGTTGCGGAATATCACGGATGAAAAATATAGAAATGTATATACGCCGTTCCCTACTCCTGGACGAGAGTACAAATTAACATTAACACAGGGGTTTTAACCCCGCGCAGTGAAAACCTTGCAAAACATGTAATGCTTTTGCTGCGAAAACATAAAGAGGTAAACGATGAAAAAACTCCTTACACTTCTTGCAGGCTCTACGCTTGCGCTCTACATGCAGGGCTGCTCGGATAGCGGTACTTCTGCTAATGATGGTAATCCGTTTAAGGCTTCTGTCTATGTTTTCGGAAGCAACCGTTCGGATGCTGGTGAACTCCGCTGGATCGACGAAGATGGCGAAGTCTCTGAAGCCAAGGTTTCGCTCTATCAGGACTCTAGAATTTTCCCCATTGACGGAAAAATCTTTGTTCTTGAAGGTCTTTCTATAGATAACATTTCTGTTTTCGATCCTTCGAAGAACAAGGTCACGGCGCAGATTAAACTGGACGACTCATCGAATCCTGTTGATGTTGTAAAGGCAAACGATGATGAAGTTTGGGTTGCTCTTCAGAATGCTCCCAAGATTGTAAAGGTCTCCGTCGAAAAGAAGAAGGTAATAAATAAAATTAAGACGAAGGACTTCATTCAGGGTAAGGCGATTTCTCCGAACGTTGTTGATCTTGAAGTGACTGGCGACACCTTGATCGCCCTCTTCCAGCGTATGGATGAAAATTGGGGAACTCCTGCTCCGGGCCTCATTGCCTTGTATACGCTTGATGAAGGCAAGCTGCTTGACACCATTAGACTTGCTAAGTACAATCCGCAGACAATGGGCTTTGCTAAGGGCAAGCTTTATGTAGGCTCTATTGCTGGTTATTCGACCGAAGACAATGGCATTGAAGTCGTTGATCTGGCTAAGAAGAAGTCTTCTGTGGTTGTTGACGGTAAGAAACTTGGCGGTGGCGTTTTCTCGATGGCGCTTAATTCGGATGATGGCATTGCATATGTAGCCGTTTATGAAGCTTGGGGAACGATTACTCTTGCTCAAGTCAATCTTTCTGATAAGTCTATAAAGAAGATCAAGGGCATTTCCAATATCATTGGTTCTTTGGCCTATGATTCTGATGCCGAAACCTTGTACATTGGTAACGACGACTATTTTTATAGCTATAAGGGCGACAAGGTCGAGAAAATTGAAAATGCGGCAAAGGATGCTCTCCAGCCGTACGGCATTGCTATTTTGAAGTAATTGAAGGTGGCTCCGGTACTGTGGCCGGAGTGACTATGTGCTTAATTCGAGGCGGCTATTCCTAGCCGCCTTATTTTGTACGTTTTTTAGTTTTTGGAATGTTCGAAAGGCTGGAAAAGTGTTAAATTATGGATATGGCCAACCTAATTTTGGTGGGGCTATAGGTGGTTTTAGATTAGTGAGGAGGTTAAAATAGAATGAAAAAGTCCGTTATGTTTTTTTTAATAGCGTCGTTTTTATTGGCGTCCTGTGCGGATAGTGTTTCTGAAGATCAGACTTTTGGCAGTGTTCTTGTCGATAAGGAAGAAATTAGTGTAGATTCTCTGCTTCTAAGTCAAATAGCGGGATCGAAAAAAATAGATGGCGGTCTTTATGTGTCTTTTTTGAAGCCGAACTCAAAGAATTCTTTGGATACGGTGACTGTTTTGACTTCAGAAAATAAAGTTCTTTATTTGAAGGATAGTTCCTTCAATTATGTTGCTGCTTATGATTGTCGTAATTCTGACGCTAAATCAGATATCGCTGGTGGTTATGACACAATGTTTGTTAATTATGGTGAATCTAAAAAGATGAGCTATATACCATATCAAAAAATACCTTCCATAAACAAGCAACTTCTGAAAAGTGTGCTTTCGGTAATCTCCAAAGAAAAAGACCATGTTTTGTCAGATACGATAGTTTCAAGTTATAAATTAAAAGCAAAAAATTTTATAGATGGAATTGAATTTGTTGATGCGAGCGATTATCCTGAATATGTGGATGATCCTTGCCGTGGTCATATGGAATATCCAGAACCGTTGGAAAACTGGAAATATTATTTAGAGAATGTGAGTCGAATTACTTTGCCTAAGGATACGACTGTTGATTGGATTTTAGTATATACTGATCAATATGGCCGCAGTGATTCGTTGACGATAACAACGCAATTTAAATAGTTGTGTTTTTTTTGAAGGAGATGCAAATGAAAAGTCTCTATCGCGTTGCTTTGTTTTCCACTTTGATTCTTGTCGCTTGCGGTGATGATGACTCTGGCAATCCTTTTGTTGCGAATGAAGATTCGTCATCGTCATTTGTTTTACTGTCATCATCGTCATCCGTTGCTGAATCAAGTAGTTCTAATCATGAAGAAAAGAAAAAAAATCTTTCTTCATCCTCGGCTCCGATTGAAGATCTATTCAGCAGTAGCAGTGAAAGTGCTGTCAGCTCTTCAAGTGTCCAAAATGAAGAGTCTTCATCGTCTATAAAAGTGGATTGGCCGACGGATTCTATAATTGATGACCGCAATGGTCAGAAGTACAAAATTGTGAAGATTGATAGGCTATGGTGGTTTGCTCAGAATCTCAATTATGAAACTGAAAATAGCCATTGCTATAATGATTCTACGAAATATTGCGATAAGTATGGACGCCTTTATACGTGGGCTGCTGCTGTAGGCAAATCAGAAGAAGAATGCGGAGAAAGACATATTTGTAATCTTTCTTTGCCGGTGCAGGGCGTATGCCCTCCGGGTTGGCATGTTCCTTCAAATTATGAATGGAATGATTTGTTTGTTTTTGTTGGAGGTGACAAGGTTGCTGGCGAGGTCTTGAGGAATTCTAGTGAAGGTGGCTTCGCGTTGCTTTATGCTGGTCGAATTAATTTTGCGGGTGATTTTATTCAAGAAGGGCGGAGTGCATGTATATGGAGTTCTAATGAAGTAGGCGAAGATGATTCTTACTACGTGGATTTTTATTATACCTTTAGCAAAGTCTTTTTAAAGGATGCCGATAAGACGGACGGCTATTCTGTTCGCTGCGTGAAAGACGAATCGTAATTTTTGCAATTTCTAGTTCGAGGCGGCTATTCCTAGCCGCCTTATTTTGTATAGCATCATGCGCGGGCTTACGGAAAGGTCGCGGCCGGCGGCGCTCATGTTGCCGTCATGACGGCGGAGTGCTTCGCTTAAGATTTCACGCTCGTAGCTGTCCATCAGCGTGGCGAGCGGGCTGTTGCCTTCGGGGAGTACGGACGTTCCTGACGTGACGTCGGTTTGCAGCGTGGGCGGCAAATCGTAGGCGTTGATACAGACGTCTGTTGTCGCAAGGCATGCGTGCTCGATGCAGTTTTCGAGCTCGCGGACGTTACCGGGCCAATGGTAGCTCATGAGCATGTCGATGGCGGGCGAACTTAAACGCAAAATTTTCTTGCCGTATTTGTAATTCATCTTTTCGATGAAATGGTCTGCTAAAAGCAGAATGTCCGTCTTGCGCTGGATGAGCTCGGGGAGCGAAATCTGGAAAATGTTCAGGCGGTAGTAAAGGTCTTCGCGGAACGTGCCATGTTGCATCATGGCTTCGAGATTCTTGCCGGTGCTTGCGATGAGGCGCACGTTGCAGCGTTGCTCGATGTTGCTGCCGAGACGCTTGAAACTTTGTTCTTGAATAAATTGCAGAAGCTTGATTTGCGCGGGGAGTGGCAAGTCGGCAACTTCGTCTAGAAAGAGCGTGCCGCCGTTTGCTTGTTCGGCCTTGCCGATGTGGCGGTTGGTGGCGCCAGTGAAGGCTCCGCGTTCAAAGCCGAAAAGTTCGCTTTCAAAAGAGTTCGCGCCTTCGGTGAGGGCGTCGCAGTTGAGCGCTACGAATGGGGAATCTTTGCGTTCCGAAAGTTCATGGATGCTGCGGGCAACGTATTCCTTGCCGGTGCCTGCCTTGCCGCGGATAAGGACTGTTGCTGCGGTGGGGGCGATTTGGCGGACGAGCTTGCTCACTTCGCGCATTTCGCGCGTGTTCCCGATGAGTTCGCCTGGAATGCCTTCAATGACATTGCGGATTTTCTGGCATTCGATTTGGTGCTGCTCTTCGACGGTTTCGAAGTTCTTTTTTAAAATCCCGTGGATGCTCTCTAAAAGCTCGCCACGCTTGCGAACCTTTTGGATTTTCTCGACGATGGCCGCGAAAGTCGTGTTTTCAAGAGCTTCGATATCCATTTTGCTTTTCGGGGAATCTCTGTTGCTGCATCGGGCCGTTTTTGGCGACCCGACGCAGCTCTAGGAGAGATGAACGTGAATAATATAGTAATAAATTGCGTTCTTGTTTTACAAAAATGTAATAAAGTGATATATTTTTACAAAAATGTAATGAAATGGGGCGAAAATAGGCGATTTTGTACGGTGCAAAGGGGTAAAAGCATTGCTAACTTATAGTTCGTAAAACAAAAATCGTCCAATTTTACTGGATTTTTCGCCACAAGTGGCTCAGAATGACGGGTTGAACGAAAACATTAAGGGTAAAAAATGAACAATAGTCGTAATAAGGCCATCTACGATATCGCTACGGCGCCGGTGAGTGCTGTGATGCCTGCCGCTCCTGCGAATGTCGATTTCTATGGCGAAGACGTTTTCAATGCCGATGCCATGCGCACCTACCTCCCGAAGGATATTTGCGAGAAGTTGCTCGCAACAATCGACGAGGGCGTGGCTCTTGATCCGAGCATCGCTGGCGATGTCGCTCACGCTATGAAGCGCTGGGCAATGGATCGCGGCGCGACGCACTTTACGCATTGGTTCCAGCCTTTGACGGGGTCGACGGCCGAAAAGCACGACAGTTTTATTGAACCGTCTGGTGGCAAGGCCATTATGGCTTTCAGTGGCAAGAATTTGATTGTGGGCGAACCGGACGCTTCAAGCTTCCCGAGTGGTGGTTTGCGTTCTACGTTCGAAGCTCGCGGCTATACCGCTTGGGACCCGACTTCACCGGCTTTCATCAAGCGTCACGGCAATGGTGCTACGCTTTGCATCCCGACCGCATTCTGCAGCTACACCGGTGAAGCTCTCGACAAGAAGACTCCGCTTCTCCGCAGCTTGCAGGCTCTTTCCAAGTCGACTCGCCGCCTCATGACTTGCTTTAAGGCTGGTCCGAAGAAGACGACTGTTACGCTCGGCGCTGAACAGGAATACTTCCTCATCGACAAGAGATTTTATCTGCAACGCCCGGACCTGTACCAGGCTGGCCGCACGATTTTCGGTGCAACTCCTGCAAAGCACCAACAAATGAATGACCATTACTTTGGCAGCATTCCGAGCCGCATCTTGAACTTTATGAACGATGTGGAAAAGGAATTGTGGAAGCTCGGCATCCCGGCAAAGACCCGTCACAACGAAGTGGCTCCGGCTCAATTCGAACTTGCTCCGCTCTTTGAAGAAGTGAACCTCGCTTGCGACCACAATATGCTCGTGATGGAAACGCTCCGCAATGTGGCGGACCGCTACGGTCTTGTTTGCCTGTTGCACGAAAAGCCGTTTGCTGGCGTGAACGGTTCTGGTAAGCACAACAACTGGAGCCTTTCTTACGGTAAGGGCAACTTGCTCAATCCGGGTAAGGACCCGCACCAGAATGCCGTGTTCCTCACTGCCATTTGCGCCATCATGTACGCTGTCGATACGCATGCTGATTTGCTCCGCATGACTTGCGCAGGTGCTGGTAACGACCACCGTCTCGGTGCTCACGAAGCTCCTCCGGCAATCATCTCCATTTACCTCGGCGATCAGCTTATGGACGTGATTGAACAGCTGGAACAAGGCGTGCCGAAGTCTAGCAAGCAGGCCGGAGCCATGAAGCTTGGCTCTGATACGCTCCCGCCACTCCCGCGTGACGCTACGGACCGCAACAGAACTTCGCCGTTTGCATTTACGGGCAACAAGTTTGAATTCCGCGCACCGGGCTCTAGTCAGAGCTGCTCTGAACCGAACGTTGTCCTGAATACGATTGTCGCGGAAGCTTTCGACATGATTTCGGAACAGCTCGAAAAGCTTGATGACAAGAATTTCCACACGGGCTTGCAAAAGATTTTGCAAAAGATCGTGAAGGAACACAAGCGCATTCTTTACAATGGCAATGGCTACACCGAAGACTGGGTGAAGGAAGCTGAAAAACGTGGCCTCCCGAACATCCGCACGTCTATGGAAGCGCTCAAGGCTTTGACGAAGGAAGAAAACATTGCGCTCTTCGAGAAGTATGGCGTGATGAACCGTGCTGAAATGGTTTCTCGTTACGAAGTGAATGTGGAAGATTACCACAAGCGCATCCATATCGAAGGTGAAATCGCTCGTGACATGGCAAAGAACATCATTTTGCCTGCTGTTGTCGAAGCATACTCCAAGGCGCTCAAGACAAACGAAATGGCTCTCAACCAGGGCTTCCCGGGTCTTGATGGTTACGCCAAATCGCTTGGCGAAGGCATGAACCGCTTGCTCGCCGCAATTGACGTGATGGAAAAATCTCTCGGTGGACTCCACGAAGGCATTGTCGATGCGATTGCCGCTCTCCGCAAGGAAGTGGATGGCCTTGAAAAGATTGTGCCGAATGAACTTTGGCCGCTGCCGAAGTATCGCGAGATGCTTTTTATTTACTAGTAGACAGTAGGAAGTTAGAAGTAGACAGAAGAGTCGCGGGCTTTATGCCTCGCGACTTTTTTCTATGTCATGCCCGCCTTGAGCGGGCATCTCCCTATAATTATTTTGATAGAAAATGCCGCGCCTCGTCATCCTGAACGGCGGAGGTGTGATATATGAAACTAGGCTCTTTAGAGCCTTAGTTGAATTAGGTTCGTAGGAGCAGGATCCAGTTATTTTTTCTTTAAGCTTGCCAACGCAAACGCAAGCGATATCGCAATCCCGACAAGTGGCAAGTAAGCGGGACTTTGGATTTTTGCAGTCGAAGCGAGAATCGCGGGAATGAGCCCGAAGAGTCCGCCGATAATCACGCCTGCGTACCAGAGCGTTTTCTTGACTTTGAACTCTTTGTGCGCAATAATGGCGACTGCGAGCGGGGCGACGATACCTGGCGTGTAAACGGAATAGGCCATTGTCAAAAGCCCGATGATATCTTTGCCCTGGAGCGCAAGGTAGGTGGCGATAATGCCGATGACAACGACTGAAATGCGCACGACGGAAATGCGGCGCGTGTTCAGAATGTCGCTCCCGAAAATGGCGGCGGAATTGATAAGGCATGTATCTGCCGACGAAAGGAGTGCTGACAAAAGCCCGACGGAAAGGAGTGCTGCAAGCGGGAGCGGGAGCACGCCGGAGGCGAGGCGGAACAGCGGATTCGTGGCGGAGCCTGCTGTAGCAGGGGCGTAAGTGGCGGCCCACATGCCGAGCAAAACGATGATCACGCTAAAGACGAGGATGGCGAAACTGCCCGCAACAACGGCTTTGCGTGCCGATGTTGCATCTTTAGCGACGAGGTTTCTGGAGATGACGTCGGGACCGAGGAAGTATGCTCCGCCGATAGTGAACAGCATGATGGCTAAATCGCTGGCGCCGAACTTTTCGTTCAAAAGATTGAAGTTGCCGAAAGTCGTGAGACCTGCGTTGCCCGCTGTCGAACTGCTGGCGGCGAGATTTTCCGCGGCTTGTAGTGCCGCATTTTCGGCGCCCGAGAAGCCGCCGAAAAGATAAACTGCGGCGGCGAAAAATCCGAGCGTCAAAATTCCAAATTGCAAGGCGTCGGTACGGACAACAGAAAGTTGCCCGCCCAATAGCGTATAGACAATGACAATGACGGCGGTAATCAATACGGATTGCGTCCCGGCATCGTGACCGAGCACAAGGCCGATGAATCCTGCGACGGCTGCAAATTGTGCGGCGATGATTCCGATCCACGAAACGGCGATGATTAACGCAACGAGTTTTCGACCTGTTTTCCCGACAGTCTTTTCTGCAATTTCAGGAAGCGTACGCACGTCCAGATCGTGAACGGGCTTGCTCAAAAATGCGGCTTGAAACCAAAACCCAATTGCTCCAACGGCGAGCCACCAGAAGGCGGCAAAACCGATGCTCTCGGCACGTGCGGCAATGCCCACCGTTGCAGATGCCCCAAGGACGGTTGCCATGAGGCTCATGAATACAAACGGGGAGCTTTGCTTGCGACCTGCAACAACGTAGTCGTCAAAATTCTTCACTTTAAATAAGTCTCGAATGCAGATGAAACCGAGAACAAAGAAGTAAATGAGTAATAGTTTCATATCGACATGAAAAGGCGATGCCCGATTAAATCGGGCATGACAGGTTTACGACGTTGTAAAATTAGAAATTTTAGAGATTGCCGTATTCTCCGATGTCGGGGATGAGTGTTCCCGATTTCATGTGGTACGTGCGATTACTGTAGCCAAATGCCGATCGGTCGTGCGTGGCGACAATGACTGCTGCGCCTGATTTTGCAAGCCTTCCGAAAAGACTGAAAACCTTGCGGCTGTTGTCTTCGTCGAGATTGCTTGTCGGTTCATCGGCGATAATCAAATCGGGATTGTTGACAAGCGCACGCGCGATGGCAACGCGACGGAGTTCTCCGCCCGATAAGTTGGCGGGGTATTCGTTTGCCAAATGAGCGATGCCGAGCTTTTTGAGGAGACTCTGGATTTGCTCTTTGTCAATGCGGCGTTTGTAAAGGCTTGCCGCAAGTTCGATGTTTTCGGTCACGGTGAATGCGGGCAGGCAGGCTGCGTTTTGCGGAATGTAGCCGATGCGCTCGTTGCGTAACTTTGAACGGTCTTCGTCATTCAAGGTGTAGAGTGGCTGCCCGTCAATGACGATGCTGCCTGAAGTGGGTGCGCTGATGCCTGCGAGGGCGTTCAAAAGCGTACTCTTGCCGCTCCCGGATTCTCCGAAGATGACCGTGTAATCGCCTGACCAGGCGAAAAAATCGGCGTTGTTGACGGCAGGGAACTTTTCACCGCGTCGGGTATATTCTTTTGTAATGTTGTTACCATTGAGTATCATTAAGTTTCCTCCTTTAAAGCCGAGTAAACATCTAGACGGCCAACTTGTTTAGCTATTCGATAGGCGGCTCCTGTGCCTGTGATTGTGGGAATGAATATTGCAGCGATGATAATCGCAAAAATGGTTAGTGCGCTCGGAAGCAAGAACGGTACGGATAAACTGTCGATAATGAACACACGGAACGATAGCGTTGCAAATACGCTGATGAACGTGCCCACGACAGTGCCGATGATGGTTGCTAGCAGTGATTCTCCAAGGACGATGTGTTCCAATCTCTTTTGCGTGAATCCAATGACGCGGAGCGTTGCAAATTCGCGCTTGCGCTCGTTTGTAGAAATCGAGAAAGCGATGGAAACGGCGGCGATGGCAACAATCAAGAAAAATACGGCGATTACCCAGACGATGATCTTGAAAGAGCTTGCCGTGGCGATGACGGTATCGAATAAGTCCTTGCGCGGAATCACGTGGATGTTGTCGAATTTCTCGTGAAGCGTCTGCGATATTTTTTCAAAGTCTGCGCCTTTTTCGAGATTCGCAAGAATCGCGGAAGGTTCGCCTTCGGAAATGAAGTTGATACCTTTTTCTTTCGCTGCTTTCTGCAAGATTTCGATGGTCCCGACATCGGCAAAAATGGCTTGGTCAAGCTTATTACCCATGCGTTCTAGGTGTGCTACGACAGTAAATTCCTGATCGAAGAACTTGATTTTCCCGGATTCATCGACTTGAATGTCGCTACCCGCGATTACAGAACCAATGGGAAAGTCTTTCTTGTATGTTTTGCGAATCCACGGCTTGATGGTAAAATCGGTCTTGGAATCGAAACCGATGATGTTGACTTTTTTATCGCAGCAGCTAGATCCGAGCGTGGAAAAATAAAATTGCGATGTGGCAATTTTGATTCCTGGAGTTTTTCGAGTGAATTCGAGAATTTCTCGGGGGAGCGTACGATGGCTTAATTCGCCTTGCAATAGAACGGGTTGGTCTTTTGCTTCGCTGCCGTACGGGACGATGAGCAAGTCTGCGCCCATGCGCGATGAAAGCTGCTCCAGGCCGGCGTCAAGGCTTTCAGAAAAAAGAGCGCTCGATAAAAGTGTTGCCGAAGCGACTGCGGTTAAGATGACAAGTCCAATGCTTCGGAACGGATGACGCCAAAAGTTTGTATAAATAATTCTAAGTATGATTTGATTCATTTAAAGTCTCCTGTCGCGTTATACTGCGATTCAATAAGTAAATGCTGTTGGCGATTCCAACGAGCGCAATGATGATTCCTGTGATTTGCAAAACCGGGGAAGAAATGGAATGACAATGCATGTGGGGTGCTGCGCAAACGCCTACGATCACGGCGGGCACAAGGGCTGTGAATACACCGCCTGCAATCACTGCTGCCGATAAAACCTTTTGTGCCTTCGGAATGGCGATATAGGCAATGCCGAAAATCGCGATGACAATGCCGATGATGCCGTCAACACTGGAGGTCTTTTGGCAGCGCATGATCATGTCTCCATGACCCGAGCAAAATGGGAGCAGAACAAATGAAAGTAGCGAAACGAGAACGCCAAATGCAATTGCTGTTGCGCCGAATAAAATACCTTGTTTCATAATGACCTCCTAGTTGACTTTGTGCTTTTGTTCGATGCCAAATATAGAAGGCAAATATGAGTTTGTCCAATACTTTATTTTTAGCGTGTTTTATAGCTTTTTGCTATAATAAGACGTGTATGGAGATGCCCGCTCGGTGGCGGGCATGACAGATTAATGGACGGGCATGATAAAAACGTAAAAACGCCCATCGGGGATGATGGGCGTGGTGCAATGAGTTTGTACGCGTGTGTTATGCGTTTGGATTGTGCTCGGCGGTGTATGCCTTGAGGTATTCTTCCATCTCGCGGATGTAAATGCGGCAGATGGTGCTGAGCATAAAGTTCTTTTTGGTGATGTAGCCGATTTCCATCGAACGGTCGTCTTCGCCTTTCGCATCCTTGAACGGCACGGCAACGTAATCGGAACCGTTGATTTCTTCGCTAATGATGCCGGAGCAAAGCGTGTAACCGTTGAGACCCACCATCAAGTTGAGCATTGTAGCGCGGTCATTTGCCTTAATGGTTTTGTGGTACTCGTTTGTACTCAAGATTTCTTCGGCGAAGTAATAGTTGCCGCTTTCGCCCTGTTCAAAAGAAAGGCACGGATAATCCGAAAGGTCTTCGAGATTCACGTAAGGCTTGTTCGCGAGCGGATTGTTTTTCCACATGTAGGCGTAAGCCTTACAATCAATCAGCTTCTGGAAAACGAGATCGTGTTCCTTGAGCAGATATGTGATGTACTTGCGGTTGAAATCACTCAAGTAGATGATTCCGATTTCACTGCGGAGGCTCGTCACGTCATCGATGACTTCTTTGGTCTTTGTTTCGCGGATAGCGAATTCGTAATCATCGATGTTGAACTTCTTGGCCATGTTCACGAAGGACTTGACGGCGAAGGAATAGTGCTGCGTCGAAACGGCGAAACGCTTCTTCTTCTGTTCTTCCTTGCTGTAGCGTTCGAGAACGGACTCGTAATGGTTGTAAAGTTCGTTCGCGCGGGCGATGAATTCTTCGCCTTCGGGCGTGAGCGTGATGCCGCGGCTTGTGCGGTTGAAAACGGTTATGCCGATTTCATCTTCGAGTTCGCGGATGGCTGTCGTGAGCGACGGTTGGGATATGAACAAGGATTCGGCGGCCTTGTTGAAGGAGCCTGCTTTTGCAATCCCGATGGCGTAACGTAATTGTTGTAGTGTCATGTTCTGTTTATATCCTTTCTTTGATTTGTCATTCCCGACGTGATCGGGAATCTCCATTGGGAGTGCTTGTGGTAAATATAAGAAATTTAGCGGTCTTATCCTATACGTATAGTAGGAATATTAAAAAAAGAAGAACCCCCAGGTGGATTCTAAGCATCCCGGGGGCTCTCGTTGCTTCTATTTGATAGAATCAAGCGCAACTTTTAATCTGTTGAGAGCCTCCGCGAGTGTACTTCGTGGACACGCAATGTTTAAACGCTGGAACCCTGCGCCGGTCTTTCCGAATTTTGAGCCGCTGTTGAGCCAGAGCTTTGCTTTGCGGAGGACGAGACTGTCAACCTGTTCACTCGAAAGTCCGGTGCCGTTAAAGTCTAGCCAAGCAAGATATGTCGCTTCCATTGGCAAGAGCTTGACGCCTTCTAATTTTTCACGAATAAATTTGTCTGTATAATCAATGTTTCCCTTGATATACTTGAGGAGGGCATCGAGCCAGACGTCGCCCTTGGAATAGGCTGCTTCGGCAGAGACGATTCCCTGAATGCTGACTTGGCTGTAGCCTGTTGCATTGATCTGGTAGCGGAGCGCTCGTCGAATTGTAGGATTTTTCACGAAGGTGTGAGAAATCTGGACACCGGCCAAGTTGAACGTTTTTGTCGGTGCGGTAACGATTATGGAATTGTCTGCGATTTCTTCGCTGAGGGAACCGAATACGGTGTGAGTACCTTCAAAGACAAAGTCACTGTGGATCTCGTCGCTTACGACGAGGACGTGGTGCTTTAGGCAAATCTCGCCGATGCGCAAAAGCTCTTCGCGGGTCCAGACGCGGCAAACGGGGTTGTGCGGGCTGCAAAGCAAAAAAAGCTTGATGTTGTTTTCGACAATCTTCTTTTCAAAATCCTCAAAGTCAATATGATAGCGGCCGTCTTCGCCATATACGAGATCGTTGCTCACGACTTTTCGTTCGTTGAATTCAATCACATCAACGAAGTGCATGTAGACCGGCTGCTGTATGAGTACCGTATCGCCGACGTTTGTGAATGCTTTCACGGCCATGCCGATGGCAAACATCACGCCGGGCGTTTTTATGACCCAGCGCGGGCTTTCGATTTCGTAATTGTGATGGCGGCGATAAAAATCCTGAAGAATGCGGAAGTAATCTTCTTGCGTTTCACTGTAGCCGAAAATTCCATGTTCTGCGGTACGGATCAATGCGTCCTGAACGAATGAACTTGTCTTAAAATCCATGTCCGCAATCCAAAGCGGAAGAATGCCGCTTGCGTCGTCGCCGGGTTTCACAAGTCCGCGTTCTACAAAGAAGTCGTACTTGATGCTTTTCGTATGGCGACGATCAATAACGGTATCAAAATCTAAATTTCGTTCTTCCGATTGCATACGCGGTAAAATATAGAAGTTCGCTATAGCTTTGTCCAATACATTATTTCTAGTATGTTTTATAGGATTTTACTATAGCGGAGTTTTTTTTGTCAATGTTTTTTACAAGTAGTATTCCGGTTCTGGAATCTTTCCTGCAAAGTTCAGGATTTCAAGAATCTTTTTGCGGTACAAGATGAATGTGTCTTGCGTGCGGATTCTCGGGAATGGCAAATCGATATGGATGACCTGCTCGATTTTTGACGGGCGGGCCTTCATTACGACGACGTAATTGCTGAGGTAGAGCGCTTCATCGACATCGTGCGTGACCATCACCATTGTTGTCTTGTACTTTTCCCAAAGTCTATGGATTTCATCTTGCATGGCCATGCGCGTAAATGCGTCCAATGCACCGAGCGGCTCGTCCAAAAGCAGAATGTTCGGGTGCCCGACAAGTGCTCTTGCAAGGCTTGCGCGTTGATTCATGCCGCCCGAAAGTTCGTGCGGATACGATTTTTCAAAACCCTTGAGGCCAACGGTTTCGATGAATTCGTCAACGTCCTGCTTGTGTTCCTTGTAGATGTGGCGGGTCTTTAGGCCGAGCGCGATATTGTCGCGGATGTTGAGCCACGGGAAAAGCGTTGCTTGCTGGAATGCAAAACCGCGGTCGGCTCCGGGCTTTGTGACTTTTTTGCCATCGACAAAAACTCCGCCAGAAGTGGGTGTGGCAAGTCCTGCGATTTGTCGCAAGAGCGTTGTCTTTCCGCAGCCAGAAGGTCCAATCAAGCTGACAAAACTTCCAGGAGGAATATCAAGATTGACGCCGTTTAAAGCGGTAACGGTCTCGCCCTCGTTGCTAATAAATGTCTTGACGAGGTTTTCAATGTGAATTGCTCCTTTTAACTGTTCTTTATTTTCTGTTACCATTTTAACGTACCCTTTTGCCAATTCAAAACTTTATCGCGGAACTTGAAGAGAAGTGTGAGGATGAGCATGCAGTAAACGGCGATGACGATAATGCCTGCGTAAACGCCGCTGTAGACGAGCATTGCTTTTTGCCAGGAGATGTACCAGCCGATACCATATTTGGCACCGAACATTTCGGCGGTCATGAGTGCCAAAAATGCGTTGATGATGCCGTAGAAAACGCCGAGGAAAATCGAGGGCATCGCAGCCGGGATGCCGACGCGGAATACCTGGAATGCACCGCTTGCGCCGAGTGTGCGTGAAACTTCAAAGTATGCTTTCGGGACGCTCTGGATTGCAGAACTTGTCATCAATGCGACCGAGAACCATACGGAAAGTGCGACAATGAAGACGCTTGCGCCAAAGGGCGTCGGGAAAATTGTGAGTGAAATCGGGATCCAGATTGTAGCGGGAATAGGGCCGATGAGCTTGATGTAGGGATTCACCCAGTAATTGAATTTTTTGCTGAAGCCGAGAAAAACGCCTGTGATAAATCCGATGACGGAGCCATACACAAATCCTAAAACCAATAGCTTTGTAGAGTGCCAAATGCATTTCAGGATGATGTCGTAGCCTTCGAAGAACATCGCCAAAATGTTGTCGTATTTCGGGAAGAACAAAACGGGCAAAAGAGCGTACTTGCCGATGGCGATATCGATAATGGCGACAACAACGCCGACGCCGCCCCAAAACGGGCCGGAATGTTCAAGCTTCGCTCTGAAATTTTTCAAAAAGAAGGAGACTCCGCCAATAATAAATGTGACGGTCAAGAAAAAATACAGAAAGTAGCTGTAATAAGTGTCTTCGGCTTCGGGGTGTTCAATGTCGTCTTCAATCAGCACGTGGACGAGAAACGCGATAACAGTGCCTAGAAACGGCAAAAATCTTTTTAGAATGCTAATCATTTCGTCTCCTTTGTATAACAGTCGCTTTGAAAAAAAAATGGCCCCCTCCCATGTGAGGTTTCGGGAAGGAGCCAAACGCAGTGAGTCTTACTTCTTCAATGCGTAAACCTTGGTGGAGAGGTATTTGAAGCCGTTGTCTGCGGTAATGACGACAACGTTCTTGCCCTCGTTTTCCGGGCGGGCAGCAACGATGGATGCTGCGTAGATGCCTGCTGCGCCAGAGGTTCCGAGGAACACGCCTTCGTGTTCGGCAAGTTCGTGGGCAACGCCTGTAGCCTGGAGCGTAGAGACTTCGATGTATTCGTCATAGATTGAAGAATCGTTCAGTAGAGGAGGCGGTTCCGGGACGTTTGCGAACGGGGCGACGCCATCGATCACGCCGTGTTCTTCGGCTTCCGGAGTGAAGAAGCGGGAATCCGGAGTGGCCTGCACACCGACGATTTTCACGTTCGGATTGTGTTCGCGGAAGTACTTGGAAAGACCGTTGAGCGTACCGCCCGTACCCGCCATGGAAACGATGAAATCTACCTTGCCATCCGTATCGGCAACGATTTCCGGGCCGGTGGTGTAGTAATGGGCGAGCGGGTTGTTTTCGTTTTCAATCTGGTTGATGAAGAATGCGTTGTGTTCTTCGGCGTACTTGCGAACGTCGGAGAGCAAGACGGCGACAGAGAAGGAGCCTTCCTTCAGGAGCTTGCTTACGTTCGGGAGGGAATCGTAACCGAGGAGCGTTGCACCGTAGGTCTTGATCACTTGTACGCGTTCTTCAGAACCACCCGGTTCAAAGAAAACAGTAAGCTTGTAGCCCTTGGCGGCTGCGATAGCGGCAAGGCCGATGCCCGTGTTACCGCTTGTGATTTCGACAATTTCTCCACCCGGCTTGAGCTTGCCTTCGCGTTCGGCTTCTTCAATCATTCTGAGGGCGGCGCGGTCCTTCACGGAGCCGGATGGGTTGAAGTATTCGAGCTTCGCGAGAATGTGTGCCTTGGCGTTGTGATTTTTCTCGAAGTTGTGGAGTTCGAGGAGAGGGGTATGACCGACAAGTTCGGTGATAGAATGGTGAATATTGGACATCGTTACCTCTTTTTTTAAAAGTTTTACTCTACATTGTCATCCTGAACGTAGTGATATACGAAACTTGTCAACTTGTTGACTTAGTTGAGTTAGGTTCGTAGGAGCAGGATCCAGTGATTTCTTGTAGAGTTTATTGTTATATATTCTTAGTTAGAGACTTAGGCTCTTCGAAAGTCTCTGTAAATTTGTCTGTTTTTGCATCGTAGATGTAGCCGTCAGGAATCTTGATTCCCTTGGCTTCGAAGTCTGCGAAATGCTTGTTGATGAACTTTTCGATGTTCAGCTTTGCCTTGAGAACGCCTGTTTGCTGGAGTTCTGTAGCGACAATTTTGAACGTGCGGCGCGCGGCCTTGCGAGACGGAATGTGACCGTAGCTTTCAAGCAACTTGGCGTTGAATTCCTGATTGCCGGCGACGACATCCTTGGAAAGTTGGAGTCTTGCGGCTTCTTGTGGGTTGGCGGCGACGAATGCGGAACCGCGAGCAACGGCGCGCGTGTAAGCGGCGGCACCTTCAGGATTTTCTTTCCAGAGCTTGAGGCTCACGAATGCGACACAGCAGTATTCCGGGGCGAATTTCGGGTCGGTAGAAGTGTCGAGCAACTTCTTGAAACCGTACTGTTCTTCTGCGGTGGCTGCGGTCGGGTCGTGCAATGCAATCACGTCAACTGCGCCTTTTTCGAGGGCAATCGGCAAGTCGCTTGCGCCATAGACGATGAATTCCACGTCGGCTTCCGGGCCGTCGGCGACGATACCCAAGTCGCGGAGTTTACGCCTAAAAGACATCACGGAACTGTCGGACAAACCGATGACGCCCACCTTGGTCTTTCTGCCTTTCAAAGCATTGAGGTTTTGAATGGCGGAATTCTTTGTCACGTAGAATTTTGTACAGCCGGTATGGACACCAATCACGAATGTAATCGGAAGTCCGTTCTGGATCGGCTGCAATTCCGTTGCCAAGAGGTCGTTCCCTGCATCGACTTTGTTTGCGACGATGAGTTCGTTGATGGAATTCTTTTCGGCGTTCACAGGGACCATTTCGTACTTCTGCCCAATCTTCTTGAATTCTTCATCAAGGTAGCCCTTGAGCCAAGCGACGTGAACCGGGGCGCTACACAACACACCCGTGTAGTGGGCGATTCGGACGGGCTTGAATTCTGCGAAAACGCTAGTCACGCCGAAGATGAGTGTAGAGACGAATGCTGTTTTGATGATGCTTTTGAAATTCATTGTCTGATCCTTTTGAGATTTAGAAAGCGAAAGTGGTCTGGAATATGTAGCCGGAATAGTAGGCTCCGTGAGCGGCGTATTCAATGTCGGTGAACAAGGTCAGAGTCACATGTTTGTTTACGGCGTAAGAACTTCCGGCCCAGAACGAAACATTGGAGGAACCTGTTCCAGACTTCTTTTTATCGGCATCTCTGCCGTCTGTCAACTGGCTTGTAAAAACCCAGCCCGTAAACGGCGTAAAACCAGATTTGAAAGCGTAATAGAATTCAAATCCGTAGTCTGCGGTAATTCCGCCATGCTGGCCGCCATCGTGCTTAAAGGGAAACGTCAATGCGAATTCATTGCCGATGCCGAATTGTTCGGTGATGGGCAAGTGCCACTGAACGCCAGTCTTGAGACTGAATTCGTTATTCGTGACTTCGTCTGCGCCTGTAGGGATGTTGGCATCGATGAAGGCGTATAAGTTAGGGTCGAAAGCGTACTTGAGGCCGACAGTAATGTCTTTGAAGCCATTGTTGCCACTGGCTCCGTCATGGTCGTTGGCGAAGAACTGATAGCCAAGATTCTGGAGGCTGATTTCCAAGCCTTTAACGACTGTGAAACGGGCGTCAACGTCGAAATCCGTAGAATGGAAATCTCCGTTGTACCAGTAATGGGCGCGTACGCGGGCTTCGCCGTGGTGCTCTTCTGGAATGTTGTAGTAGTCCCATGCGGCAAATGAACTGGCGGTTGCAAGGGCGATTGCAAATGCGATTTTCTTTACGTTAAAATTCATTGAATAAACTCCTTAGATTTTATGGCGTGTGCATTGTCGTTATAATGCTCACTTTGGGATTGTCATGCCCGCTGCTGAGCGGGATTCTCCATACAAACGGCTTGGTTGATTTTAAGAGGCATACGTACTGAAGATGACCTCCATTTTTATCAACTGAATTTGAATCGTTTCTGCGGTCTTATCCTTTTGAATTTGAGGGTGGATCGTTTTTTGTTTGATCCGCTTTTTATCGTTTCCTTGCGATGGGCTTAAAATTAAAAACCGCATTTCCGTTCTCAAAGGCTTTGCGGAGGTGGATTTTCAAAATAATTGAAAAAAGTTTGTCCTTAATTTTCTATGAATATTGGGGGCAATAGGTAAAGATTATAGGAGTTATTTCTTCAAGGCGTAAACCTTTGTAGACAAATACTTGAAACCGTTATCGGCGGTGATGACAACGATGTTCTTGCCTTCGTTTTCGGGGCGGGCCGCAATGATGGAAGCGGCGTAAATGCCTGCTGCACCTGATGTGCCGAGGAAAAGACCTTCGTGTTCGGCAAGCTCGTGCGCAACAGCTGTCGCCTGCAACGTAGAAACTTCGATGTATTCGTCGTAAATGGAAGAATCGGTCAGGAACGACGGCGGAGCATCGACATTGGCAAACGGGGCGACGCCATCGATTACGCCATGTTCTTTGGAAAGCGGCGTAAAGAATCTCGAATCAGGAGTGGCTTGTACACCTACGATTTTTACGTTCGGATTTTTCTCGCGGAAATATCTCGAAAGTCCGTTCAATGTGCCGCCCGTACCTGCCATCGAAACGACAAAGTCTACGTTCCCATCGGTGTCTTCCCAAATTTCAGGCCCGGTTGTGTTGTAGTGGGCGAGCGGGTTGTATTCGTTTTCGCACTGGTTGATGAAAAATGCGTTGTGTTCTTTAGTGTATTTTGTGATGGCGTCAATGACGATATTGTCTGAAATTGTGCCGTCTTCAAGAGCTTTTTTCAATTCGGGAATATCTTCGTAATCAAAAAGCTGTGCGCCGTATGTCTTGATGACCTGAACGCGTTCCTTGGAACCGCCTGATTCAAAGAAAATCGTGACTTTGTAACCTTTAGCGGCTGCGATAGCGGCGAGGGCGATGCCCGTGTTGCCACTCGTGAGATCTACAATTTCTCCACCCGGTTTCAATTTGCCGGTGCGTTCGGCTTCTTCGATCATGCTGAGGGCTGCGCGGTCCTTGACAGAACCTGTAGCGTTGAAATATTCGAGCTTGGCGAGAATATGGGCTTTTGCGTTGTGCTTCTTTTCAAAATTATGAAGCTCAAGAAGTGGCGTATGCCCAATAAGTTCTGTAATGGAATGGTGAATATTCGACATTGAAACCTCGTGACTTTTGACCATCAAAAAGTAAAAATCACTTACGCCAAATCAAAGTTTTTTTATCTGTGAAAATGTAAAACCTAAAGAAATAGTTTGTTGTAATTTAATCACGGTATTGAGTGTTATAGAATGCTTCTATAAAAGGAAATTCCCGCTCTGGGGCGGGAATGACAGATATGTGTATTAAAAGAAAAACTCCCGCGAGATTACTCTCACGGGAGCGTCCACGCCTAAGGAAACGAGGTAGCGGACTTTAATTTAACGCGTTATCTTGTGCCTTCCGGCTTCAAGAATTTATCGGTTTCCTGTTCGTACCACCACTTGGTATAAGGCAACTTGATACGGGCGGCAAGGCTCTTTTCAAAGCTGCGGTTCTTGATGGTGTCCAAGATGCTCTTTGCAAATCGGAGCGTTCCCTCATAACCGAAAATCATGTATTCGTCAGCGACGAAGAGTGCTGCGTAACCTTGCTTAATTGCCCACACGGTTGTACCCGGGTGACGGCTAAAGTAAATGTCCGGTTTGAAGTGGTTCAAAATGCTGAGCACTTCGTAGTTCTGCTGGTCAGCCACGGAGAGCTTGAGTCCCTTCGGAGATGTCTTGAGCAAATGTTCGAGTGCAGGCGGAACCTGACCGTTATCATACTTGTAGTCGTAATGCCAAGCGAGGCCGTAAACTACTTCCATGCCGAGTTCCTGCAAAACGCGGGTGACTTCGTAGGTGTAGCCCGGACCCATACCGATCACGGCGCGGAGACCCTTGAGTTCTCTCTTGACTTCTTCGATTTGCGGCAGGTAAATGGCGCGCTGCTTTTCGATGTAGCGTTCCACTTCGGCTTCCTTGCCAATCGTCTTGCCGATAGCGCGGAACCAAGTTTCAAAACCGCTGATGCCGTTCGGGTTAATTGTACGCACGTACGGAACACCGTAAGTTTCTTCGAGTGCGTTGCCGAGGTAAGTGCCGAGCGTACCGCAAATGCAAACCATTGCCTGGGCTTCGCTCAAGTGCGAAAGTTCTTCGACAGTGGAGTTACAATAAACAAATTGCGGTTCTGCACCGATTTCCTTGAAAAGTTCCGTAATCTGCGGGCGAGCGCTTTCGAAGAAGTTCTTGAAGATAATCTTGTTGTTCTTCTTCTCAGGCGGCTTCACGATGCCCTGTAAAACGGCGTGGTCAGCGATATCGAAACCACTTGCCCAAATGCGGCTCTTGAAACCTTCGCAATGGATCGGTATGATAGGAATGTCGTATTCGTCGGCAAGTTCATCGGCGAGACCATCAACGTCTTCACCAATCACGCCCGACACGCAAGAAGACGAAAGGAAAATCGCTTCTGGGTGGAACTTTTCGTACGTGTACTGCGTTGCTTTGCGGAGTGCTTCGATAGCGCCAAAGACGGTATCGTTTTCGTTCAAGTCCGTGCAGACGTAAACGGAATTTGTCTTTTCGTTGATGCGTTCGGCGAGCTGGCGGAACTTGACATCTTCACCTTGAGCAAGCGCTACGCAACCGGCCGGGGCATGGTAAACGACTGCAACATTGCGGATACTGATGAGCTGGTCCAAAGCGCAGCCCGAAAGGCAAGAACTGGATTGGCTAAAGCAGCGTTCGCGATTCTTGACGGAACCGCACTGGGAGCGGTGTGCGAGCGTTTCCAAGTCACCAGAAAATCCAGTGATGGATCCAAGACGGTTTTCGCGAACACCGACGTTTGCATTTTTAAAATTAAATGGCATTAGATCCTCCTTAAATTTTCAGCATGGAAAGTGCTGCAGAGTAAATATCTTCGAGCAAGTGAAGGCCTCCGCTGTAGCCTGCAACGTGAGCGTTGATGACGATCTTTTCGATCATCGGATAGCTGATGTTCACGAAGTGGCCCTTCAGTTCCTGAGCGAGTTTCTTTTCCCAGTTCGAACCGATGATGAGCGGGGAACCGCCAAAGTCCATCTTGCGGATTTGATTCTGGAAGTCGTGACCGTCTGTGCTGAATTCGACATTTGTCTTGATGTCGTAATTCAGCGTGTTCGTTTCCTTGGTGACGGCTTCGCGGAATGCTTCCGGAGTGTCGTCCGTGACGAACAACTTTTGCGGGAAAAGTCCCATGTCGTTCACGAGGAATTTTGTCACGGCGATTACGTACTGTGCTTCGCTCACGACCGTGAAGCGCTTGCTCACGATACGGCTTTCGAGAATCGTGTCGGCGTAACGTTCTAGGTAATAGAAGAAGTTGGCTTCGTTTTCTTGGATGACAGATTCAGTGAGTTCCTTGTCTGCGCCCGTGAAATCTGCAACTGCACGGAGAAACTTTGTCGTCTCAGCAGCGCCAATCGGCAAAATTGGGTAGTGCAACAGCGGAATGTTGAATTCCTTTTCAAGATACTTTGCGCTTTCGAGACCTGCCCACGGCGAAACGAGAATCGTGTATTCTGCCGCCGGAATTTTCTGCAAGTTTTCAATCCCACGACCGAAACCGAAAATCGTATTCGTCTTGAGTCCGATGGACTGCAAAAGGCGTTCGAGTTCACGCAAGTTGCCGAGCCAATACGGGTCCTGTTGCGGTACACCTGCGAACAAGTTTACAAGTCCCTTCTCTTTTGGAGCGCCCTTGTATTTGCGTACATACTGTTCGAAAATGCCCTTCAAAATCCAGTCATGACCGATGTAATTATTGCCTTTGAAACCCGGAGTTTTTGTCCAGATGACCGGCTTTTCTTCATCCTGAAAATCTTCGGCAACGGCTTGAATGTCGTCACCAATGATTTCGCCCGTGCAACCCGAAAGCACCACAAAAAGATCTGCGTCAATTACGCGGAGTGCATTCTTGATGGTAGAACGCAATTTGTCAGAACCGCCGAACACCACTTCTTTTTCGCTGATGCTTGTGCAAGGATAAATGTTTGCGCTGAAGCGGCCGCTCGTTCCGTTGTTGTCGTTCAATTTAGAGGCGCAACCTGGACCAGAGTGCAGTATAGGAATGGCGCCCGGAATGGATTGCACTGTCTGCATAGCAGCTAATGCACATTTATAACGTGCCTGATCTAATATTTTAGCCATGAGAGAATGTCTCCTTTACACGGATGCGATCCATGTAGATTTGTGC